>JAGBXG010000246.1 GCA_017629415.1 Pseudomonadota bacterium
GGAAGCAAGGAATGAATGGAGGGAGCGTGCTAACGCACGTGACCGACTGGAACGACGATGCTGACGAAGAAAGCGCGCCAACTGACGAGCAAAAGTGGATGCTACTCTTTTTTGCCGGCAGTTGGATGTGATTTCGAGGAAGCAAGGAATGAAAGGAGGGAGCGTGCTAACGCACGTGACCGACTGGAACGACGATGCTGACGAAGAAAGCGCGCCAACTGGCGAGCAAAAAAGTTGCGCGTATGTCAATAGCGCAACATTCAGGCAATGCGTATTGCCCCATCGGGGCAATAGCATGCCCTAAAAAATGTCAATACCGCAGCATTCAGGCAATGCGTATTGCCCCATCGGGGCAATAGCATGCCCTAAAAAAAATGAAAAAATGTTGCATGATTGTAGCAACATCAACGGGAAAATATTAAACTATTCCGAATGTGCGCCTTGAACCCATGCTCGGTTTGGAAGCGCTTGAAACGGAGACAACATGTTTAAACGATTGAAAATAATGGCCGCTTGCGCGCTGACTTTTTTCAGTGCCCATGCTTATGCTCAAGATACCAACAATACAGATACAGCTGAAAATGCTGCCAGCGCCAGTGCCGAAAATACAGCACCCGAAGCTGAAGCCACTGTCGGCAATGCCGAAGCAACACAGGCAACCGTTATGACAGGCGGTGATATCGCCTTGCCTGATGACACGGCAGCACCGGCAGATGCAGCACCGGCAGATGCAGCACCGGCAGATGCAGCAACAGATGCAGCAACAGATGCAGCAACAGATGCAGCAACAGATGCAGCAACAGATGCAGTAGCGGCAGACGCTGCACCCGCAGAGGCTGCAGAACCCGAAATCATGACGGATGCGCTTTTAGATAAGCGCCTGCGAGAAGTCAGCACACATGTCGATACTTTAAAAGAAGATACATTCACGACAAAAAGTCGTTTGCTTTTGCTCCGTGAAGAAGTGCTTCAGCGTTCGGTCAGCGGTGCACGCCTTCAGATTCGACATAAAAATGATATGGGCGGTCAGTATGAACTCGTTCAAGTCTATTATGCACTCGATAATGAACCTGTCTTTTCAAAGCAGGATATGACCGGCGAACTCGATGATTTGGATGATGAGATCATTTATGACCGTATGTTGGCGCCGGGACAACATCAGCTGACTGTGCTTTATGTCTATAAAGGCAAAGCTTGGGGCGTTTTCCAATATATGAAAGATTATACGTTCCGCGTTCAGTCAGGCTATGATTTTAGTGTAGATGAAGGCAAAGCCAGTGAATTGATCGTGACGGCTGATGAAAAAGAAGGAGCGTTTATTCCTTATGAAGACAGACCAAGCGTCACTTATCAATATGAACAGTTCGATTTGATGCCTGGTTCAGTACTGGATGACTCGGCAGAATCATCGGCAACAGCTTCAGCCGAAGGAGCAGAATAAGCCATGAAACGCTGCTCCCTAGGTTTGGCTTTGGCCGCCAGCTTGTTGTGCACCCATGCTTTGGCCTCACCGGAATACCATCAATCGCGCCTGAATGCGCTCGACAATGAACTCGTTCAAATGATGAATGAGTTTTCCGTCCGATCGCAGTCCATTCGAACACCCGCACTGAATGAACGACTTGCAGAAGGCATTTCACTGCAGGCTGCCGGTGATCATCAACGTGCCGGTTATGTATTTATGGATATCGTCTCACGAGATGCCTGGCGATCTTATCCTGGCTATCAAACCGCACAACTCCAACTGGCACGTTCGCTTTATGAAGGCGGATATTATCGGATGGCACAACGCCATTTAATCGATTTGTTGAAAAACGGCAGCGGATCAGAACGGACAGACGGCGTCATGCTGCTGCTGCAAGTGGCACAACGTACCGGAGATTGGACCGAAGTGAATACAGCTTTGGCCGGCGTGACCGACTTTTCAAGAACACCCGCTTACCTCTATATCATGGGACGCGCGATGTTCCTGCAAGGCGATAACGATATCGCCAGAACATGTCTGGAAGCTGTTTCCGGTAACGATGAATGGAGTATCAAAGCCACTTATCTTTTGGGCGTCCTCGATATTTTAGATGCGAATATCGAATCTGCTTTGACGCGTTTTAAAAGTGTTGCCGAAAATAAAACAAGCTATCGCGACAGCGATAAAGTACGGACTTTGGCCATTCTGGCTCAGGCACGGCTTTATTACGAACAGTCCATGTGGAGCGAAGCGATTGACTGCTATCAGCGCGTTTCTGAAAATAGCCTGTATTTCCCGGCTGTTTTATATGAAATGGGATGGACACAAATCCGCCTGGAAAACTATCAGTCTGCACAACAAAGCTTTGAACTTTTGCTTCTGTCATACCCTGAAGACAGTCATGCCCTCGAAACACGCCGTCTCCTGGCTGATATCAAACGTCAGTTAGGACAATATGACGATGCCGTGGCTTCCTATCAGCAAATCGTCAATGAATTTGAACCTGTCATGACACAAATGGAACAGGAATCCGCAGATTTAAACGCTAAAAAAGCTCAGCTCAAACAAAAGATTGAAGCCGAAGAATTCCATAACGTCGAATTAGTACCTCAAAATGCCAAAGGTCTTGTGGCCGTAGGCACAGATGTCAACAAAGTCGAAGTCATGCTGAATTCACTGACCGAAAGCGATGCCAATACCATCGAATCTGAAATCATTATGGCAGAAATCGCAGCCATTTTGGCTTCCGAAAGCAATATGCAGAATTTGCCGGAATTTCAGCAGTTCACTCAACATGCCCAAGATATCCGGATTTCTGCACTTTTAACGGGATTTGAATTCACAGAAGAATATTCCGGCGCATTCGATGCCCATGTCAAAGCTCAGCTCGAAGAAATTGCCAAACTCCCGCGCACAACACGTGAACGCGCCATTATGAACGCTGTTCAGCTGGAAGAACGCGAGGAACGTGAAGCCCGTCTGCACCGCCTGAAACTTGAAGCAGACAGCATGCGACATAAAACACAAATCTTGCGTTCATGGATTAATGGCGGCAAAACAGCAAGCCTGACGAACGAAGAAAAAAATAATCTCTCGTCACAACTCGTACTCTTTGAAACTCAGCTTTCTGAACTCAAAATGCAGCAGGATGCCATCGAATCCAACCTTGCACGTATCCGCAGCATGAATGGCGAAAGTGAAACTGAAATTCAAAATCGTCAGCAAAACATCGATAATCTTTATGCCGCACTCAATGCACGCTGGTCACAAGATATGTCCAGTGCCAATGCAGATTATCGCGCTTTGATTGAATCTGAACGCACTTTAATGGCACGTTTGGATAACTTTAATGGCGATATTAACGCAAGCTTGCGCGAACGCGTGGAAATGTTCAAAGCTCGTCTGGAACGTGAAGCAGAATTTGTCGAAGCCGAAAAATCTCGCTATTTAACCGTCAGATCAGATGTCGGCGAAGCCGCCGGCGAAATTTCGGCCCGATATTGGCAATCTGTCTATGAACAAATTCGCGACATGGTTCTCAATGCTGATTTGGGTATTGTCGATATTGCATGGCTACAGAAAGATGCTCGAAGCAAAGCATTGTCTGCAGCCATGGAAGAGCGCAAAAAAGAGCGCGAGATTCTTGAGCAGAATTTCCGGCAGTTTTTACAAGAATCCGGACAGGAATAACGCTTTCAGCGTCTCTATCCTTTCATATTTAGGGTTATTAGCGTGAAGTTTTCTTCCCACATAGCGTCAAAACGACGATTGGCACGCATTTGTTTGGCATGTATGGCCTGCTTATGGCCTCAATTCGATGCCATGGCTCAAGATACCGCCGAACCAGCCGCAAATCTCATGGTTGATAATGCCGCTGCACCTGCAGATGCAACGGCACCAACGACACCAGGCAACGATGAAAACAGTGCCGCAGAATCAAATACCGCCAACGTTCCTCTGAACGATGAAACAGCTGTACCAGAAACAGCTGCATCAGAAACAGCTGCATCAGAAACAGCTGCATCAGAAACAGCTGCATCAGAAACAGCTGCATCAGAAACAGCTGCATCAGAAACAGCTGCATCAGAAACAGCTGCATCAGAAAC
>JAGBXG010000025.1 GCA_017629415.1 Pseudomonadota bacterium
GTCGCGGTATTGTTTTAAGGTTTCGTCGTAAATCGCGCGTTCTTTGGGCGATAATGCCGCCACATTGCTGACCGTTGATAATTCGGCATACAATTCATCTTGAGCGGCCCACGGGATATTTTTGAGATGTTCCATATGATTCATAATGTACGCCATTTTTTCGAGATGTGTTGTGCATTCAGATTCTGTCTTTGTAAATTCAGGCATTTGCAAAAAAATCATCCGAAGTTTACCTTCAAACGGTATCCTGTGCGGCACTGTTGTGGATAATGTTTGATAGGGAATTTCTGTATTTGCCGTGTGTGCAAACATTTCGAATATTTTGGTGATTCCAAAATCGGTCCGAAATGCTTGTCTTAAACCCCCTTGACGAAAATTGAGGAAATAAATCCCAATGATCGGAGCTACTTCATATACCCAATCGCTGCCGCGTTGACCTTGAGCAGCAATGGACATTGCTGCATAGTATAGCGCCCGATCATCAAAATTCACTTCCTTTTTATTTTGCATCTCTACGATCACATGCCTGCCATCATCCAATGTACAATAAATATCGTAAATCACTGTACGATGATGGGAGGTGATGCCAAGATGCTCTTTGTCGCGATATTCAACATCTTTAACGACAAACTCCCCCTCAAATAACGCATTCAGAAAACCAATGAGGATATTTTTATGGTTTTCTTGACCAAATAAACGCTTAAATCCAAAATCAGTGAACGGATTGATAAAAACACTCATTTTACTTCCTCCTTGAAAATAACTTGATCCTTTGGAACATGTTCAATCCCATGTCATCATCATGGGAATCATGATGTCTCTCGCTTGAGGAATAAAATCAAGATAAAAGTGAACTTATGTTTTGTTGTAATGCGTTTATGTTTTGTTTTGTTGATGGTAAACAAACTGAAAGAGATGAAAAACGACTGGTATATTTGGAACGCAAATAGCCAGGTTGCCATGTGCCGTATGCGCCTAAAGCGCAGTCATGATTTTGGATAAAGAATCATTTGAGATAGTCAGCGTGTTTTGGAGGGGAGAATAAAAAAAGCCACGGTGTATTTGCAACGCAAATAGCCGTGGCAAAGTGCCGTATGCGCTTAGGCGCATAGGCACGAAAAATAGTGAGCCGTATTGTCCGAGGGCGACAGGTGAGCAGTTCGTTTCACACTTAGGAGCTGATATGAGATTTAGCAGCTGATAAGTGTCATTTTCTGTGTTCCGACCTTATCAATCCGCAGATCAAACATGGACAATCTATCGTTCATATCGTTCAGCCATGTGTCAAAATCATCTTTTGGGCATTGTTTATGGGTTTGAAGCAGCAAATTAAAGACTGTGCGTTGCTGGGCTTTGGCTATTTCTTGAATATTTTCGAGCCATTGATCGGAATTGTCGCCCAAGCTGCGGATAACACCGCCTTGCTGGAGTTTGGCAATGGTTTCTGTACGGATGGCTTCGGGTAAAACATTGTGGTAATCGGCAAGCCAGGCGTCGATGCTTTCGAGCAAAATCGCATGATTGCCGCAAAAAGGTGCCGCAAAGTCATGCATTTCTTGGCGCAAAGCAGGGCTGAGCTGCGGTGAATCGCTGTTTCGATCGCGTTGGCTGATTTCACGATAGATATCGATCAAATCACGTGTTGCAGTGTCTTCATCATCTGGAATTTCATGCTGAGGAATATTGACACCCAGCCACTCAAGGCCTTCTTTGGCGGCGTTTTGGGCTGTTTTGCGAAGCTGTTTTAAAAAATCCATAAGATTGACCTGAAAGATTGAAAATGCCGCTAAAGCACCAAGAAATTCAAGTTTACTCGTATGTTTGAGCGGAAGACTGCAACATTATAACATTATAGATGGTTCAGTTTTTGCCGTCGGCGGCGTACCATGCGGATGCCGAACATCAGTAAAATGACAAATGCCGGAACCCCAAGCACATTGATCCAGATGATGCGCGCTTGGGTTTTCTCATCTGGAACTTGGAGCATTTGCGGCAATGCGCGGTTTCTTATCTCAATCAAGGCATTGTCTTGAACCAGCCATTCGGTGGCATTGACGAACAAATGAATGCCAAATTTAGCAAAAGAATCAGTGTAGCCAATGATTTTATTGGTGAACAGGAAATCGCCGTTCGGGACGATAAGATAACGGACATCTTTGCCTGTCGATAGAAAGGCTTGCGGATCGGCTTGGGTTGGAAGATTGCCGGCAAAACGAGAGTTCTGCGGTGTCTGAACCGCAACAATCATTGTATGTGGTCCAGGTGTCTCATCCTCCCGAGGATGCATCAATGCATCGACAACGATATCTCCACCAGCAGGACGTGAAAC
>JAGBXG010000247.1 GCA_017629415.1 Pseudomonadota bacterium
AAATGGACCGATTGGATGACGATGCGTCTGTCCTATGGACACGCATTTAAAGCACCTTCGCTGTATCAGCATTATATCGACAACCTGGACAACATTAATAACCCCGTCCTCAAACCCGAAGAACTCGAAAACGTCGAGCTCGCCTTCTTATTTACACCCACTTACAATCTTAAAATCCGTTTTGACAGCTTCTTTACATACATGACCGATCTCATCATCATGAGATATGATGAAAAATATGCAGATCCCTATATCGGAAAAGCCGGCCGTTATGTCGCAGAACAAAATATGGATGCCATCATCACAGGGTTTGAACTCAGTCTCGACAGTGCTTTGACTGAAAATTGGCATCTCTATGGACATTTCAATCTGTTATTCAGTATGCCATGGGGCGAAGAAAAAGAAGGAAAGGAAATCCCTGACGACGCCCATTACCGCCTTGCACTGGGTGCCAGTTACATGAATCGCTATCTCACCGCAGACCTCGCCATGTTTATGATCATGGGGACTGATAAGACAAAATCAGCTTACACATGGCGTGATCAATATGCAGTGCCTTTCTATGCCATACTGCAACCGCAAGTCACTGTTGCCTTGCCGGCAAACCTGGGATTGATGTTCCAAGCCTCATTCGCTTTTTCAGAAGGCATGGATAAATCACCAACCTGGAAATATTATTATGAAAAAGAAGGTATCCCCGTTGACAGATATACCGGCATGATTTCACTCGTTTATCCCTATCAATAATCGCATCGCGAATAAGTTCTTTCCCAAAATTCATCCCTAAAAAAAGCCCCGAAAGGGGCTTGCTTTGTCTTTAAGACTAAGAACTGAATCATACCGGTTCGGGGCGTTGCGGGGCTCCGGCCCCCCATCGGGGGTAGGCGCGTATTTGCAAAGCAAATAGCGCCGAAGGGGGCTTGGCCCCCCCTTGAATCTATCAATCGTATATTTTCAAACTGCCCCAAAACCTAAAGTCTCATTTCTTTTGACATGGTGTCTGACCATTCTTTGCAAAAGGACAATTTTCACAGGAATGGCCGCATGGACCCACCGTTTTATCACGAAACCGCCGTATTTTCTTTGCCGTATAATATCCAAGGTACAAGGCCGCAAGGCTGACGATCACGGCAACGATCATAAAATCGAGTGTCATAAAGCAACCTCTTAAACTAAGCCCGAAGCACAACTTCGGGGATATTAACCAAGACCTAACAAAGACCCGATTTGTTGAATCAACACCGCAAGTATATATGCCCCTATGGTAAGACCGCCAAACTGTGCCAATGCATATTTCCATGAGTTGGATTCACGTTTCATCACGGCAACAGTCGCCATACACGGCGCGGATATCAACAAGAAAATAATGAGACAAATGCCGGTCAGCGTCGAATATTCCTGCCGCAATGCACTGCGAAGATCCTCGCTGCTTTCATCCGTTTCACCCAAGGAATAGACAATTCCCATCTGCGCCACAAAGACTTCTTTTGCCGCAAAAGCCCCCAACAATGCCGTGGATATCTTCCAGTCAAAGCCCATCGGCTTCAGAACGGGTTCAATAAACTTACCTACGCGGCCAGCAGCGGAAAATTCGAGTTCTGCTTCAGCCACCCGACGAGCCACAAGTTCATCATAAGTCGGCGGTACATCTTCAGAAGATTCACATTCTGCCTGTGTTTCAGCTTCGGTTGCCTTGGGCACCACAAGACGATTCTGGTATTTTGCCCAGGCCTCTGGATGTTCAACTTGAACTGCTTGCTCTGATGCCGTCTGAACGGCCTGCATTTCAGTGGCATCCATCTTCGGATAAGCCGTCATTGCCCATAAAACAATCGAAACCGCCAAAATAATGGTGCCCGCTTTCTTCAAATAAAGCCAAGCACGCTCAACCATGTGCGTAAACGTCGCACGCAATGTCGGCATACGGTATGGCGGCAACTCCATGACAAAAGGTTCTTCCGTCCCTTTAAAAACAGTCTTGCGCAAACACCAGGCCGCCAAAAGTGCAACGAGCACACCAAAAAGATAAATCCCCATCATGGCTGGAGCCTGCCAGCTGGCCGGGAAAAACACAGGCACGAGCAATAACCAAATCGGAAGACGGGCGCCACAACTCATTAACGGCAAAATAAACATCGTCGTCAGCCGCTCTTTTTCACCGGCAATCGTACGCGTGGCCATGATACCAGGAACCGTACAGCCAAACCCCGTAATCAAAGGAATAAAAGAACGTCCATGAAGCCCGACGCGATGCATCAGTTTGTCCATCAAAAAAGCACTGCGCGCCATGTATCCACAGTCTTCTAAAAAAGCCAAACCTAAAAATAAAATAAGAATGTTAGGAAGAAAAACAAGTACACCCCCAACACCACCGATAATACCATCTACAATCAGACTGCGTATTCCTTCATGAGCACTCAAAGCCCCGTTAATCCACTCAGACAATGCACCAAAACCCGCATCTATCCAATCCATCGGATAAGCGCCAAGGGTAAATGTTAACCAAAATAAAAAATATACAATGCCTAAAAAGATAGGAATACCCAGTATCGGATGGACAAGAACTTTATCAATTTTATCACTCATCGCACGCGCATCAGCACGTTGCTTTTCAATAATCACTTCTTTCAGCATGCCATCTACAAAACCATAATATTGTTCTGTCACATACTGACGAATATCCATTTTTGCATCGGCTTCAATATGAACACGCTCGTCTTTGGCCAGCTTAATCATTGCCGAACCATTTTCAGATTTACCAATATCTTCGACATATTTGGCATCATCCAAAATCAACTTCGTAGCAACCCAGTCCGAATGCTTAGAAAATTCGCCCGAAAGCTGAGCTTTAATCTTTCCAAGCGCTTCTGTCAGTGTATCGCCAAGACGAACATGAGAACCAGGTGTTTGCCATTGAGAGGGATCACAAACTAACGCTTTCAGTTCATCCACGCCCTTTCCATGCGAAGCCACTGTTGGCAAAATCGGCATGCCCATCAGGCTTTTCATCACATCAAGATTCAATTGAAGACCTGCTTTCTCAGCTTCGTCCCACATATTCAGGCAAAGCACCATCGGCAGATTCAACTGCATCAGCTGCGCCACAAACAAAAGGCTTCTCGAAAGCGCACCAGCATCCACAACGGCTACAAGCAAATCAATCTTGCCGCTTAAAATTTCTTCCTGTGCAACGCGTTCTTCAGGCGAATGATAATTTAAAGAATAAGTGCCCGGTAAATCGATCACCGTGATACTGTCATCGCCATTCTTAAATTTCCCTTCACGCTTTTCAACCGTGACACCAGAATAGTTACCAACATGCTGATTCGAACCCGTCAACGCATTAAATAACGTTGTCTTTCCGCAGTTTGGATTTCCTGTTAAAGCAATGGTAATACTCATCTCACAAACCTATTTAAACTTTTGAACGTCTTTCAAAAGATACACCAAGCTCCGTTCATACATGAGCGTATTTCCAAAAAGATATCTCAGCATTCTCGGCAAATATATTCATAACAAACCGAGAAATATTTTCTTAAAAGATACGGGCTATGCCGGCCTTTTGGGCCGCCATACGCCCGTTTTGCGGTGCGCTATATATCTATACGCGCACCGATTGATATATATTATTCGCTCGCTGCTTCACTTGAATCTTCGCTTGAACCACCGAAACCAAAGAGACCGCCAATGCTCAGAGCAGCACCAAAGGCATCCTCCTCAGAACCAATACTCGGAATATAGAAAGCCAATTCCGTTGTCAGCTCAAAATTATCTAAAAGCGCCACATTATAACCAATGCTCAAAGGATTGGATACAACAGCAAGTTCTGTGGCCATATTTTCAACTACAAAACCACCTTCAAGCAAGATTTGATGATCTTCAGCAATGGTAATATATGCGCCAAGCATGATATCCAGCGAAACATCTGCCCTGGCATCATTCGTTGCATAATACACCGGCAAACCCACACGTGCATAAAGCCCCATGAATTCCTGATCAGGCGCAAAATCGAAGTTAAATTCTACACTTGGCGTCCATGTATAACCATCGACTGTATTGATATCAAAATCCATCATGATATCAATATCAAAATAATCGCTATCAAGCGGCGTATAAACCGAATAAATATCGAAACCAAAACTTGCACCTTCAAAAGACTCTTCAGTGCCCATATAAAAACCGGTTCCAATGGTCAGCTCATCTAAAAGACCATAGCCAATACCAATTTCAGCACCAAAAGAAGGCTTTGCACCCGCATAAAGATTATCAAGTGTCAAAGCCGGCGCGATTTCCATCGTGCCCTTATCAAGCACTTCATTCGTGTCAACGGCAAAAGCTGTATTTGCAAAAAGACATGTTGCTGCGATCATCGTCGCGGTAAGAATTTTTTTCATTTCACTCCTGTTAGAGGAAAAAGGGTTAATCCATTCAGGTTCTCAAACCTTTAAAAAACAATACTTTTTGTCACTTGCTTACAATTTTTATTTTTCAGCACAAAAAGCGGCGCTTTTTACAAGAAAAAGTCACACGTGTCCATAAAAACCCATCATCACCGGCTGTCCGCATCTCGGCTTCAGGAGAAGGAAAACAGCCCCGATACCAAACAGCCGGCGTGAAGGGTAAATTCTTTATGACACAAACAAAAACTGCCAATATTTAAAGGATTAAATCAATTCCACAATCACAGATTCAGCCTCTGCTTTGCGAAGCGCCAACTGGACTGTTCCTACCTTGACCCAAACCGGATCTCCCCCCAACGCACAACGCTCTTTCACAATCTCACAAGTCGGCAACACACCCATGTCAAAAAGACGCTGGCGAATGATATCGCTGGCATTCACCGAACGCACAATCGCTCTTTTTCCCGTTTCGAGATGGTAAACATCAATCCTATTACCCATCGAGCTTTCCCTTTTTATCAGGCTCACGAAAAATCCATGAAATCGCTGAAAGATTCACTCAGCGTCCCCTTTCTGTTAGATATGTCTAACAAACCTTAAACAACCTGTCAAATCATTTTGTTAGATAAGACTAACAAAATACATCCCATGCCCTTTACCGGCTTTCTTCGTTAGCCTCCCCCCCTAAATCCCACGGCGTACGCAAAGTCACAAATCGTTTACGAAGTGATATGTTGCGGGGACGAAAAATGGGGGAGCGGGTCCCCATTTTTCCAAAAAACGAGTGTTAACACTACCCGGCTAACTTACAAAAAACGTCAAATCTATTGTGGGTTCCAAGGGGCTCAGCCCCTTGGCGAGGTTTCGGGCACGGTGTACGCAAAATCACAAAAGACTTACGAAGTGGTGTGCTACAGGAAAGC
>JAGBXG010000248.1 GCA_017629415.1 Pseudomonadota bacterium
CCCGATTATAAGATGTAATATGTAGGGCGTGGTGTGCATGCCAAATCTATTGATGTCAAACTCGGCGAAACGATTGAGTATAAATATTATGTCAATGGCTGGGGGGATGATTCTTGGAAAACCGATGCACCGGATGGTCAGTCGAATGGGGCAGTGACCATTTCATCCTGTGGTCAGGAGTTTGGCAATAAAACCGGCGTAGATGTTGTGGATCCCGGCAATCCGGACAGTCCGTCTGATCCTGGTTCATGTGTCACCACATTTACGTATTACAACGAATGGACGAATGTGGGTTCCGGCGGCACAGCTGATTTTGATGTTTATCTCGTGGGCAGTTTCAATATGGAAGGTGAAACCTGGAAGACGACAGATCCTGCTTACAAAATGACATCCGATGGCAAGGGGACACATACGATTACCGTCGAATGGCCTGTTGGAACGAAGCATGAGTATAAATATTATGTCAATGGCTGGGAACAAGACTCTTGGAAGACGGATGCCTCGGATGGTCAAAGTAATGGTGTGGCTCACATTACTTCTTGCGGCATGAAATTTGGTCATGGCGGCAGCAGTACTCCTGGTAATCCCAGTACGCCTCCTGTATTGGGCAGTATGTATCTTGCCGCAGTTCCCCAGGTTATTGACAAGACGATCACTTTTACTGTGTCTGTTCCCGAAGGTGTCAGCATTACGGTTGAAGGCGGCGTTTCTCCCTCTGTCAATGGCTTAACCGTGACCGATACGGTTCCTGAAAACGGCAAATATACTTACACTGTAAATTCTTCAGAAGGCGAGCTTTATGTTCCTGTTTGGGTAGAAGACGAGAAGTTCGATTGGCACGATGCTTTGCTTTATTTTGCCTTTACCGATCGTTTCAAAGACGGCAACCCGAGCAATAATAGAAACACGCCGGGTGCATCGATAGAAGGAACATCGAATGCCGACTGGATGGGCGGCGATTTCAAAGGTCTTCAGGAAAAAGTTGAAGACGGTTATTTTGACAGTCTTGGTGTCAATACGCTTTGGATTTCGTCTGTGACGACCAATACTGACAAAGTCAGTTACGGAACAAACGGCGATACCCATGGTTATTCGGCTTATCACTCTTATTGGCCGATTGCTTCATTTATGACGGCAAACAACCAGAGTGAATTCAATGGTATGGCAGCCATTGAACCGCATTTCGGGACGATGGAAGAGCTGAAATCTTTGGTGGATGCCTGTCATAAGCGCGGGATTCGTGTGCTCGTGGATTTTGCAGCCAACCATGTTCACACCGACAGTCCGATTTATCAGAACCATCAGGATTGGTTTAACATGCCCATGACGCTTTGCGACAGCAACGGCAACTGGGACAAGATTCCTGAAACATGCTGGTTCTCACAGGATTTGCCCGATATCAATTACAACAAGCCTGAAGTCCGCAAGCTGATGGTGGAACATGCCCTTTGGTTGATTAAGGAAACGAATATCGATGGTTTCCGCGTGGATGCTGTCAAACACATGCCGATTGAGTTTATTAAAGAGCTGAGAGCTGGCGTTGAGAGCTTGTTTGCGAACACGGGAATCGTGTTCTACATGGTGGGTGAGACGTTTACGGGCGACATTGGTCTTTTGAATAAATATATCGGCAATGACACGCTTCATGCCCAGTTTGACTTCCCCCTTTATTATCAGATGCAGAACGTGCTGACTTCCGGCGGTATGTATGGCGTTTTCAGCAACAGTTCGCTTTATTCTTCACACAATCCCTACAATTCTGATTTGATGGGCACCTTCATGGGCAACCACGACGTGGCACGTGCGATTTCTGTGGCGGCGAATCAGAATACGGGCAAGTGGACTCAGAATCCGAGTGTCGATGATGAAAATGCTTATTTCCGTCTGAAACAGGCTTGGACTATTTTGCTGACGAACCCCGGCATTCCTTTGATTTACTACGGTGATGAATACGGCATGGTAGGCGGCAACGATCCCGACAATCGTCGCATGATGAATTTCGATTTGACGCATTCGCATCAGGCCAGCACATTGGATTATGTCAAGCTTTTGGGCAGCATTCGCGCCAATCACAAGGCCATTACTCGCGGGAAACGCGAGGATCTTCAGGCTGAAAATGACAAGTGGTGCTACAAATTGTCTTATAACAATGAAACGATCATTGTCGGTGTGGCCAGTCAAGGTGGTTATGGCACTTGCGATCTCAAGGGCAGTTACAATGCCACGAACTTGCTCAACGGCAATGAAGTGACAGGCATGAGCAGCATTGATTTCAACAGCGATAAGTTCCACATCTATCTTGTGAAATAATTGGGTTCGTCCCTATGCCGGCATGGCCGGCATACGGGCCGTTTTAAGCCGGGCTATGGCGTCTATTGCCGCCATACACCCGGCTTTTTAAGTTTTTGTATTTTCCATTGTATTGGCTTTTTTACGCTAAAACTTGACAATACACTGGGGTGTGGATAAACATTCGCGCCTTTATTTTTGCCCTCTGTAAATTCAGTGGGCAAAAGATTCAAATCATGACAGACAAAGAGGTTTCCGCAATCATGGGAAAATCTAGAAAGAAACGCCAGGACAAAGACAATTTAAACGAACTTCAGAATGATACCGAGATGAATCCCCGCGAGGATGAACCCATCGATGAAGAGGAAGAACGCGAGGAGAGTGAGTCTGAGGATGTCTTTGCGGAAGACGAGAGCGATCTTGCGATGCTTCGCAAGCTTGAAAATGACGATGCCGAAAAAGCATTTAAAGAGTTTACATTTGGCGAAGAAGTTGGCTTCAATCCCATGTATGATTGGTCAACCGTGCCGGAAGTAGAACGTGAGCATTATCAGCTTTGGCTTGATATGGACGAAGGCAAACTTCGTGAAACAGCAACCAAACGTCTGAATGCATTTCAACGCTGGATGCTGGCATGTGCATGTATGCGCCAGGGAATTCACGATTTATTCAGAGAACTTGCGATTGGTATTATAAAACTCCGCAAACGTCCTGCTGAACTCTTGCTCGAAGATATTTATCTTGAACTGATTTGGGATTTTGTCTCTACAAAGACATACGACAGTGCCCTTGAATGGCTGGATAAATTTGAGCAGGTATTTCCCTCTGAAAAAACAGTCGTTTTGCGTGTACGCGGTTTGATTTTGATTGATCAAGGCGACATTGATAAAGGCAAAGCCGCCATCAGTGAGCTCATCAATCTGCCTTTTAATCACGATATTAAAGGATTTGAACAGGACAAATCTTCGCGTGATACATGCAAATATAACAGCGTGATTCAATATGAAGTCGGCTATGCTTTGATGAATATGAAGCATTACGATTTGGCGCTTTATTATTTTGAACGTGCTCGCAGTTTAGCCCAAATCAATGATGATTACGAGCTGATGATGTCTATTGACAATGCCGTACGTATTACGACACGCCATAAAAATGGCGAAATTTTTTAAAAAGACTCTCCCCACCCTTGGGTCAAGGCTTACGCAAAGTCACAAATCGTTTACGAAGTGGTATATTGCGGGGACGAAAAATGGGGGAGCGGGTCCCCATTTTTCCAAAAAACGATAGTGATTAGTACCCGGCTAACTTACAAAAACGTCAAATCTATTGTGGGTTCCAAGGGACTTGAGCCCCTTGGCGGGGTTTGGGGCGGAGCCCCAAAAGAACTTTGCGTATGCCGTGACCCTTGGATGGGGCAGGGCGTTATATTTCGCCCCTAAATATCAGTGTTTATGCCCCGTTTTACTTATAAAAATGGTAAGTCTCTATCGAGGGTTCCAAGGGGCTTGAGCCCCATGGCGTGGTTTGGAGCGGAGCCTCAAAAACTCTGCATACGCCATGGCATGGTTGGTGCAAAGCCCTAAAAAAATTACGTATATCTTGGGTTTAGCTCATCCAGTATGTGAATGAGATATGCGTAAAAGCTGAGCCATTATTATCCATCAGACAAGGGAGAATAACTGTGCCTGCACGATCATTGCAAGATAAAGAAGGCGTGTCTTTTATTCAGTCATGGTTGGGCTTTTTGGGAAAACAAGACCGTAAATCGCCTCCAAATATCTATACATCTTTAAAGTTTTTGACGGCTGTAAGATGTTTGTATGCCGTATTGGTGCTTATTTACAGCACTATGTGGTTAAGCAGCAGTGAGCTGTTTGATATCGACATCAGCACATATTTGCTTCTCGGCTGTGTGATTGAGATATTTAGTTTTACCGCAGTATGTTGCATACTTCTGCTGAAAAAACGTTTTATTCGTCCCATTACATACGTAAGTATGCTGCATGACTCTCTGCTTGCAGCTTTTATCGTGTTCATCACAGGCGCGCACAGCAGCCCGTTTTATTATTTATTTTTAATCATTCCATTATACGGCGGCATTATTTTGCAGCGTCGCGGCGGCGTGCTTGGAGCATTCATTGGTACAAGCGTTTTGGCTGCTGTATTTTTAGGTCTGCCTAAGTTTTCGTTTTTATTTCCGCATGGGATGCGTGAGCTTTATGAATTGCTCGTGCTGACATACGGCTACAGCGTATCCAGAATCTTATTTTTAATGGTAGCTTGTTTTGGGGTCGGTATTCTGACAGGTCAGCTTTCGCATCAATACATGCGCGTTCAAAGCGATCTTATCGAAACAGAACTCGAGTTTTCACATCTTCGCGGCATTTATGAAATTTTACTCAATGCTTTGCCTATTGGGATTGTCATTTTAAATCCAAAGACAAACCGATTGCTTTATGCCAATCCCAGTGCAAAATACTTGCTGCCCCTGGATGCAGAAAATATGACTATCGACGCCGTACTCAAACCGGAAACGTCAGAAATAGAGCTCGAAGTGGGGGATGCTTGGCATCGGACATTTAACGGCCGATACTTGAGAATTGCCAGATTTAAATTATCACTTGTCGATGATACTCAGCTGAATGGTTATCATATCAGTGATATTACGGAACTTCATGAGGCACAGCAGGAATTGGTACGTCGCCAGAGAATGGAGCTTTTGGGGGAATTCAGCGCAAAAGTGGCTCATGAAATCCGAAATCCGCTGGCTTGCATCAGCGGATGCAATGAGATGCTTCAAAGTGAAATCCAAAACGACGATCAAAAAGAACTCCTTAGTATGATGGGGGATGAAATCAATCGTCTCAACAATCTTCTCAATGATATTTTGCTTTTTTCACGTCGTCCCAAACTCAAACCTACGCGCATTGAACTCTTTGCGCTTCTGGAAAAACGTAAGTCAGTATTTCTCAATGATCCCCAAAATACCAATATCGCAATTGAGTTGGATATTCCGCCTGAATGTATCATCACCGCAGATGAAACCACGCTGGCGCAAATTGTCATGACATTGTGGCGGAACAGTGCTGAAGCCATGGAAGGAAAAGGTCTCATTCGTGTGATGGCATCTTTGGAACATAACGCCATTCAATTCTTTGATGAAGGCCCAGGATTAACCGATGAACTTGCGGCTCACGTTTTTGAACCTTTTTATACCACCAAAAGCTCGGGTACCGGTCTTGGTCTTTCTATTGCGCGTCAGCTTTCTTTAGATAATCACTTGAGTTTATCATGGGATGGTACGCAAAAATGTTTTGTGCTTGCCTTGAATCAACAGCTAAATCTTGTCAACAGCAATACAATTGACACAAACGCATGAGAGGAGAAACAGACTTTTGAAAAGACAGAATCGGCAAACACCATGCAGTGATTATTTTTTTGAATAAAAACAAAAACTTGCCGTTATTTTGGCTACGTTTCGCGGATGTGACGAAATGTTTTTCTCAAACTTCAGGAGTTTTTATGTCTTTCAATTTTAAACGTTTTCTTTCATTAGTTTCTGGTATTGCTTTGGCTTCTTGCATGACCCTCGGTTGTGATGAAGATACGCCCGATACCGGCAACGAAAACACCGGCAACGAAAATACCGGCAACGAAAATACAACGCCGTCAGGTGATCATAATATTAAGAACACATGCAATCATGATGATGATTTTATACCTGATTGGACGCAAAAGAATGGTAAAAAAGAAGATATTGTCAACTATCTTGTCGATATTTGCCGTTTGAGCACATACTTCCAAACACCGGAATTTTTAGATAAACCTGCGGAAGAACAAGTCATTGGTTCAGAATGTTTCTGCTATGGCAGATACTGTGAAATGGTAGGCTATGAACGTCCTGAAGCACAGGTAACACCTGATAAAGATGCTTTTGGAGAACCCAATCCAGACGTTTACGGCACCATTTATGGTTGTGATGCCGTCGTGGATTATATGGGCGCACAGAAATCCTGCTTCCGTTCTTCAAATGTTGAAGGCATTGAACCGAAAATTTATTTCCCGAATGGTACATGTGCACTTGCCATGTCCAAATGCACCCCGAAAACTGCCAACGCCGAAGGTTCCATTTGCTCCTTTGCCAAATTTGGTGATTACAGCAAGTTAGATACCTTCACCGCTTGCCCCGATATGAAAGAAGTCCTCATCGATTTCCTCATGAAGATCGAGGTGAAAGGCGTAAGTGCTCAAGCTGATCTTGATGTTCGTGCCTGCTTTAAAGGCTGCAAAACCGATGCGGATTGCTCTGGCGTTGATATTTACGATCCCATTGCAAAAGCACAATCGCAGACCAAATGTATGGAGGTCAAAAATGCAGATGGCCTGAAAGCAGGTGTTTGCTTCGATCCGCGTACCGTCAAAGGCGTTGAAGACAGCGTTAAACTCGTTCATCCGGGTGTCTGGGCACTCTAATCTTTGCAAACGCTCGCATCTGAAAAGCTCGCCTGTTTGGCGAGCTTTTTTTATTTTTCATCTTATTTCAGCTCAGAAGCATCGATTTTTTTAGTACGATGGGTGCATTGTCCTCGTTGATAATTTTGCTTTGGCATAAAACATATGGCCAAAAACAGATATTATCTGTGGCATATTTTTTGTTTATCTCTCGATAAGTTTGGTAAAATATTTTTACACTCTCTATACTCAAATAAGTATGAGAGTTTTGTGACAATAGGTCAAAGATACCATAAACATCATCATGGATAGGGAGTTCTAAAGTGCGTCATTCATTTATTTTTTATTTTTGTATATCAGCTCTATTGGTTTCCAGCTGCAGCGATGACAGTACATCTCTCATTCCGTTGCCTCCAGCAGACGAAACGCCTGATACCCCTGAACCGGTTTACGGAGATATTGGCGATGCATGCACAGACACGGCATCATGTAAAACCGGCTTGATTTGTCAAGACGAACACTGCATTGAGCTGATGTCGATAGGCCAAGTCTGTGACAAATGGCATTTGTGTACTCCTCCTGGCGTATGTAAATCTGGCAGATGCAGCAATCCTGAATCCGGAGAAGGCGAACGATGTGATGCACAACATCCTTGCAAACAGCCATTTGAATGTATTGAAAGCTTATGTCGTCAAAACGTTGGCTTAGGTGATATCTGTCATGAAACAGCCGTTTGTGCCGAAGGTATCTGCGATACCGATGGAATATGTCGACGTTATGAAATAGAAGGTGCACCTTGTGATTTCAAAAATATTCTTTGTCGAGAAGGGATGAAATGCTCTGAATTCACAGGTACTTGCTACACGCCAGGCGGCTTGGGAGACACGTGTTCTGTATTGAATGATACCTGTGATGAAGGATATATCTGCGATTATACGACCAGCCAATGTATGACCGCAGGAACACTTGGCGAGCCTTGTGGTGAAGATATTTTGGTGACGTGCGGCTTTTTTACGGGCATGTTATGCATAGATGGAAAATGCCGGCAACCTGTGTCAGGAAATGCTGAATGTGACGATAACCACCCTTGTGCAGATGCCGAATATTTCTGCTCGGCTCACAAGTGTGTGCAGATAGAATCCTGCACGACAGATACAGACTGCCAGGCCGACCGCTATTGCTGTATAGGAGAGGGGTGCCCCGTCCAAAATGCATGTCTGAATTATGGTGAAGGTCCGCGTGGAGATACAAACGATGCTTGTCTTTATCAAACGGTTCCCGGACTTTTTGAGGCCGATATCCAATGTGAATGGCTGCCCAGTGCTGACGATCCTTATCCGGAAGCCGCAAGCATTGTTACCCCGGCTTTTGTCGGTAAAATGCCGCATGAAGCATTGGGAACATCACAAGCCGTGGTATTCCTATCTTATAAACCTGGCATTTGGACGCCCGTTGATGAAGCCTATCAATTTGGTGTCATTCGTATTCTTAATCCAGAAACCTGCCAAATTGTCGAAAATATATATGACAAAAATCACTACGTTTCAGCAGGTGCAACCCTGACCCTTGGCGATGTCGATGGCGATGGCATTCCAGAAATTTTTGCACAACGCTCGACATATCAGCCGGATAATAAAACGGTGGCTACTGGTGGTATCGTGGCTTTCAAATGGTCAGATGCCGAAAAAAAATACATGGTATCATGGTTTAAAACCTCTGAACTCAAAAATAGAAATTACAAATGGGGCGGTCTTGGCCTGCATGACATCAATAACGATGGCATTCCTGAAGTTCTCAATGCCACAGGTGAAGCTCTGAATGCCCAAACAGGTGAAAAACTCAACGGAGATCAGATTGTCGGAGATACCGGTAATAATACCACCTTGTTCCCTGCTATCGAAGATTTGGACAATGATGGCAAAGTCGAAATGATAGTAAAAGGCGGCAATGTCTATGAATGGCAAATAGAAAAAGATCCCGATGGTAATATCGTTTCTCAGAAGTGGGTTCTCGAATACAGTGTGCTCTCGGGGCAGGGGGCTTTCTGGCTCAAAGCCATCGGAGACTTCGGCACAGTAGGTGATATTCCGGCCGATTTCGACTGGTCAAAACCCGACGGCATTGCAGAAATTGTCTCGACAACCGGTAATGAAAGTACAACAGGACAAGTCGGTATCCACGCACTTCACGTCAAAAAAAATGAAGACGGTACCGAAACAAAAACCGTTCAACGCATCTTATATATGGGCAAAAAATTTGGCGGAGGTGCTCCGACTGTCGGAGATTTTGACGGCGACAAACTGCCTGAAGTCGGCATTGCTTTTGGCGATTATTATGCCGTAATCGATCCGCAATGCCAAAAAGATGCAAACGGTGTTCTCCCGGAAGGCTGTGCCGAAGAAAACATCTTGTGGAAACAGCCGAATACAGACAATTCATCTTATACCACGGGGTCTTCTGTTTTCGATTTTGATGCCGATGGCATCATTGAAGTCGTCTATGCGGATGAATGCTATACACGCATCTATAACGGCAAAACCGGCGATGTTCTTTTCAGTGCACGCCAGAGCAGTCGCACCGCCTTTGAAATGCCAACCATTGCCGATGTCGATAACGACGAATCTGCAGAAATTCTGATGGGTGCCAACAGAACTGACCGCACTTGTCCCAAAATTGACACGATTCATCGCGGTATCCGCTGTCAGCACAACGACGACTGTACATCCAAAACATGTGAAGACGGTTTCTGCCGTTGTTCTGCCGATAACGAATGTAACTGGCGAAAAGGCGCAGATGGTAAAATCAAAAATGAATATGTCTGTGTTGAACCTTTGGCCAATGACAAAGCCATCAACAGCCACAAGGTTTGCCGCGCACAACGCCCCCAAAACCAGCCATTCCAAGGCCTGCGCATCATGCGTGATCGTTACGATCGATGGGCAAGTTCACGCAATGTATGGAATCAATTTGCTTATTCCATCCAGAATATTCATGATGATATGAGTATCCCGCAAACTGCACACTGGATCGCCAATTTCCTTACCCCAGGACTTAACAATTACCGTGCAAACAGCCAAGGTAAAATTGGGATGAATGCCGCCCCGGATATCACAGGCAAACTGAACAAAGACAACCTTTGCGGTCGTGATAAGGAAAGCAATAAAATTACACTCACCGGTGTGATTTGCAATCGAGGTACCAAAATGGTGGCCTCAAAAATGCCTGCCTCATTCTATGAAGTGCTTGAAGACGGGTCACTCGGACAAAAATTCTGTACGGCTTATACCGCTGCAAACGTTCCGGTCGGAGACTGTCTCGATGTTTCCTGCGAACTCGACGATATTCCTATCGGCATTCAAGTCCGCATGATTTCCAATGACGATGGCGAAGGCGGAAGAACAACCGTAGAATGCAACGAAAATAACAATACCGACGAAGTCACACTCGAAGCCTGTCAAACCATTGTCAACTGATCATCTGCATGATAAAATAGGGATGATGTATCTGTAAAATAAATCATTTTCACTTTTCATCAGCAGTTTTTGCTCAACTGATGGAGTCAATCATGAAAAAATTTACTTTCTGCACAATAGTTTGTTGGCTTGCATTGCCATTGACAGCTCACGCAGAGCTGCCTTGTACGTCGTTTGAAACAGCCGGAAGATTCACTTTTGATACCTCCGAACTGGATGAAATCAGCGGTATGGCGTTGAGCCGTTCCAATCCCAAATTCTATTGGGCGCATACGGATTCATCCAATGACCCGAATGCAGGGGCAGCGCTTTACCTGCTGGCATCTGACGGCAAACTGGTTCACAAATATCAGGTTGCAGATGCCACAAATATCGACTGGGAAGATATCGCCGTTGGACCTTGCGCTTACGGCAGCAAACAGACCTGTCTGTTTATAGGGGACATGGGCGACAATACATTCAGTCGTGACGATAAAGCCATTTATCTGATTGAAGAACCTGATATTCCTGATGATATTGTGCTTGGCGAAACCCCTTCAAAACTTAAGGTGAAAGAAAAACTCAATATTCGTTATCCCGAACCTGAAGAAGGGCAAGAGCCTAAATTCGCCAATCCTGACTGTGAAAGTCTGATGGTTTCGCCTATGGGCGAGATTTATTTTGTCACCAAACAGAGCGCGGGAGGAGAGCAGTCGCTGTACCGTGTGGAACGCGAAGGCAAAAAAGCCGGTTTTGCGACAAAGCTGGCCTCTTACGAATTTAACACGAGTTGTGCGCTGTCTATTGCAGGTGAGAGCTATGCTTTACTTTGTAATGCCGTCACCGGTGCTGATTTTGCGCCCGATGGCCAACGGTTTGCCATCCGCACTTATGGCTCTCTGTATGAATTTGATATGACGGTTTACAAAGATATTGCAGAAGCTTTTGTCAATCCGATTCATCATACGACTTTGGGCGATGTGCAAGGTGAATCTGTAGCTTATATGGCCGATGGTCAGTCCCTTTTGCTTTCGAATGAAAAACAAAAGATTTCAGTTTTAGAAGTGGTGGCATCTATGACGGTTTATCAGTGTATTTCGAACGTTGTCGAGCCCGAACCTGAGCCTGAACCCGAACCTGAGCCTGAACCCGAACCTGAGCCTGAACCCGAACCTGAGCCTGAACCTGAACCTGAACCTGAACCCGAACCTGAGCCTGAACCCGAACCTGAACCCGAACCTGAGCCTGAGCCCGAACCTGAGCCTGAACCTGAGCCCGAGCCCGAGCCTGAGCCCGAACCTGAGCCCGAACCTGAGCCTAAGCCTGAACCTGAGCCCGAAACACCGGAAGACAATGGATCATCAGACAGTGCATGCAGTGCGCATCCTCTCCGGGGGGCTGATCATGGAATCTGGGCTTGTATGATGGTGTTGTTCGCGGGAGCGGCAGCCTGGACGCGTCGGTTGAGCAAAAAGTCGGCGCGGCGTATGCAATAGCCGCGCTGCGCGGCCGTATGAAATAGGGCGCGCACATCAAGATTGAAATTATTTTGAAGTCCGGCTTTCGGCCTTTGGCCGATACGCCGTCCAAGCTCACTATGTGCTCGGCATTTCATGCCTGCGCGCATACGTGAGCTTTTTTTATGCATTTCAGCAGTTTATGCATTTAAAATGGTCGTTTAGATAACAGTTATTTGAGCCATTTTATTCTTTTACTATGATCAAAATGTCATATTTTGGGTTAATCTATTGACAAATGCCATATCTTTATTAGACTGCTTTGTTTTCTTATGCGGTCAAAAGGGTCGCATTTGTGGTGACGGGAGCGATTTGGGCGAATGATAGAAGAATCAGTGATTAAAGCCGTTGTAGAACGGACGGACATTGTTCGCCTGATAAGCGAGTATGTGCAGCTGAAGAAGCGTGGAGGGACATTGGTGGGTCTTTGTCCTTTTCACCATGAGAAGACGCCGAGTTTTCATGTTTCAGCGGAGCGCGGTCGTTTTCATTGTTTTGGGTGTGGCAAGAATGGAGATGCCATCAGTTTTTTGATGGAGCATGAAGGTCTTCGTTATCCCGAAGCGATTGAGCGTCTTGCCGAACGTGTAGGCATTGAGATTGTTCATACATCTCGCGAGCCTGATAAGACGCGTCAGGAAGCGCGCAGCAAGGAAAAAGCGCTGTTTGAAATCATGAAGTCTGCGCAATCATTTTTTGCGGCACAGTATGCGATGACGAGCGGTGTGCTTTGCCGGGAATATGCTGAAAGGCGTGGCATTACCTCTGAAATGGTTTCGGCGTTTGGTTTAGGATTTGCGCCGGATTCCTGGGATGCCATTGTCGATGCACTCAAACAAGGCCGTCATTCTTTGGAAGATGCAAAAGATGCGGGGCTGGTCGGCAAACGCGATTCTGGAGGCTATTATGCGCGTTTCAGGAATCGTTTAATTTTTCCGGTTTACAGTGTGCGCGGCGATGTGGTGGCATTCAGCGGTCGTGCGTTGGACAACAATGAAGCTGCCAAATATTATAACAGTCCTGTAACGGCCATTTATACCAAAGGCGATCATCTTTTTGGGCTATACCAGGCCAAACGTCATATTACTCGCGAGCATTGTGCCATTATGGTGGAAGGCAATGCTGACGTTGTGATGATGCATGCGTATGGTTTTTGTCATACGGTGGCTTCGCTTGGTACGGCATTGACTCCGAATCAGGCGTTGCTTCTGAGCCGGCATACGAAGCGTGTTTATTTGATGTATGACAACGATGAAGCTGGTCTCAAGGCGATGTGTCATGCATTGAGTATTCTCATGGGATATGAGTTTGAAGGGCTTTATGCGGTTGAACTTCCCAAAGGTGATGATCCCGACAGTTATTTACGTACCTATGGTGCCGAAGGCATGACAGAGCTTTTGGCCAATGCGAAACCACTCGGCATGTGGTGTGTGCAGAAGAAATGCGCGGATGTTCTGAAGCTGAAACCTGAGCTTCGCAAGCGTGCCTATGCTGAGCTGAGTGATTTGATTACCAGTTTTCCTGACAAATTTGCACAGCGCCATTACCTGGATGAAGCTGCGCGCAGTCTTGGTCATAATGTCAAGCAGCTTGCGATTGAATTAGGCATTCATTTAGAGGGATTCAACGCGAAGCCGATGGTGGAAGTCAATTCGGTTCAGGAGCCTGATGTTGCACATTTGGATCCTGTGGAATGGGATATGGCGCATCTTATTCTTCAGAACAGTGAGCGATTTGATAGTTTCATGGCGGAAGCGGATCTTGAGCTTTTTGAAGAGCCGGCTTTGCGCAATTTGCTTCAAGAATATGCTCAGGTGCCTGATCGGACGAGTTCTTGGAGCATTGAAAAAAGTTTGAGTGAAAATTCGCTCAAACTCTACGATAAGGTAATCTGTTCCGTTTTGGATGTGCCGGAATCTGATCATGACGACTGGTACGCCGGTGCGTTGGCAGAGTTGACACGGAAATGGGCAGCTCGCGAGCAGCTTCAAGTGAGTTATCAAATTGCTGAAGCTGTTGAACATAACGATACGACAGGCCTCAACGACCTGCTCAAACGGAATGCCGATTTGATTGAGCTGATGAAACAGACTCAGAAAGATCGGAAATTTCAGTGGCAAAAGCTGACAACATCCCATGGCTGACCAAGTCATGAAGCCGCTTTTGTCATTTTATTTCGAACCGTCGGGCCTTTGCTTGACGGCAATGATTTGTTGTTTAATTTTTTCAAGGTGATGTGAATGCATCCGACATGGATTTCAGCCTGATGCCGAATCGACAGTGAAAGAAATGATATAGCCTGCCAAAGCCAGAGAAAAGACGGCAGAATTCGGAGTCACATGGTGAATCTGCAACACTGAAATGTCATCGCGTTTGTAAGAACATTGTCTTTTTATTTAGATATCATCGAAACCTGACAAGGGAGAACCGGATGTCCCTCGATAAAGAATCATTGCTTAAACTTGTCGCCAGAGCCAAGGAACAAGGTTTCTTGACGTATGATGAGTTCAACAATCTGCTTCCTGCTGATGTTTTGAGCGGCGATAAAGTGGATGAAATTTATGATGCCCTGGATGCCATGGGGATTGAAGTCATATCTGCAGACGAAGTGCCCGAACATTTGCGTGCATCAGCTGTGTCCGAAGATGACGAAAACTTGAGTAAAAAGGCTGAAACTAAAGCCGCTAAAGCAAGCAAAAAAGCTGATAAAGAAAGCAAAAAAACAGCTAAAAAAACTTCTGATGAAGAAAATACAGAAGTTAAAGCTAAAAAAGAAAGTAAAGCTAAAAAAGAAAAGACTGAAAAATCTGAAAAGTCTGAAAAGTCAGAAGATAAGAAACTCAAGAAAGAAAAAACTGAATCCAAAAAAGCAAAGAAATCAGAAAGTGATGATGCCGAGATTTCTGAAGTTAAAGCTGCGAAAAAGAAAGTTGCTAAAACAGATGAAGCTGAGCCTAAATCTGTCAAAGCGAAGAGCTGTAAGAAATCTGCTGCGAAAGAGGAAGGTTCAGAAAAACCGTCTAAAAAATTGAAGAAGATTGTCGAATCTTTTGATGAAGATGAAGTGCCCGAAGAAGCTTCTAAAAAAATGACGGCCAAAGAAGAAGTAAAACGTCAGAAAGAAGCCGAAAAAGCCGCGAAAAAAGCAGCCAAAGAAGAAGCAAAACGTCAGAAAGAGACAGATAAAGCTGCGAAAAAAAGTGACAAAAAGAAGCGTGATGAAGCAGATAATTTGAAAACTTCTGCGGATTCTCATGAAACTGTCAAACCGCTGAAAACATCCCATCATGATATGGGGCTGATGCCTGATTTTGCGGCATTGGCTGAAGAAGATGAAAAAGATGTTGAAAATCTGGAAGATCTTGACGAATCCATCGATGAACTTGCTGAAATCGATGTGATGGATGATGACTTCGATGATGTCGATAACGATGATGCGGGTTTTGCAGCCGTTGATGCCACTTTCGAAGATGAATTTGAATCTGCTGGCGATGATAACCGTGAACTCTTTGATGATATCGAACGTGAAGATGCCGAAGACGGCGACGGCGAAGGCAGTGAATCTGACGAAAATGCCGAAAATGCCAACGTAGATGATGATAGCTCAGTGGCCATCGAAATTGACGAAGATGCCAATAAAGATCGCGATAAAAATGCCGATCCCGTCCGCATGTATCTTCGCAGAATGGGCAGCGTCAATCTTCTGACTCGCGAGGGCGAAGTCGAAATCGCCATGAATATTGAAGCCGGTGAGCAAAATGTTCTCAATGTTTTGCTTCAAAGTTCATTTGGTGTCCGCGAAATTATCGCCATCGCCCAGCGCGTTCGCGACGGCAAACTCAAAATGCGCGATGTACTCCGCGATTTTGAAACCGATTACAGCGATCGCACCGATGAAGAAATCACACAGGAATTTCTCGATCACGTCGAAGATATCCGTGCTTTGAACCGCAATATCATTCGTTTAACCGATCGTTTAAAGACTGCTCACGGGACATCCGAACTCTACCTTGAACGTACACGTGCCGGTTTGGAACGTAACCGCAGAACCATGTATGCCATGATGCTGCAGATTCGTTTGTCTAAAAAATTGAGCGAACGCCTCGTGTTCAAACTCAAAGGCATGATTGAACGTCTGGATGTTGCTGCGCGCGAAATTCGTCAGTGTGAAAGAACTGCAGGTACGGATTTCCGTGTTATTTCACGCATTTGTAACGAGATTCAGGCAAACCCCAAACGCACACACGAAATCCTGGAAGGCTATCGCTTTAATGAAGCCAAAGCATTCTCGCTTTATGACACGATTTCACGCCATTATCGCGATATCGATGCCATCGAACGCGATACCCATATTTCGCCGGATGCCTTGCGCTTGACTTATCAACGCGTACAGCAAGGCCAGCGTATTGCCGAAAAAGCGAAAAGCGATCTCATTGAAGCTAACTTGCGTCTTGTCGTATCTATCGCCAAAAAATATACCAACCGTGGTCTGCAATTCCTCGATCTGATTCAGGAAGGCAACATCGGTTTGATGAAAGCTGTCGATAAGTTCGAATATAAACGCGGTTATAAGTTCTCAACTTATGCCACCTGGTGGATTCGTCAGGCCATTACGCGCGCTATCGCCGACCAAGCTCGCACGATCCGTATTCCTGTTCACATGATTGAAACCATTAACAAGCTGATTCGTACCAGCCGTTATTTGGTTCAGGAATTTGGACGTGAACCGACACCCGAAGAAATTGCCGAAAAAATGGAACTCCCCGTCGAAAAAGTGCGCAAAGTTCTCAAAATTGGCAAAGAACCTATCAGCCTTGAAACCCCGATTGGCGAGGAAGAAGACAGCCATCTTGGCGATTTCATCGAAGATAAATCGGTTATTTCCCCTTCGGATGCCGTTATCTCGATGAACTTGGCCGAACAAACCCGCAAGGTCCTTCAGTCCCTTACCCCGCGCGAAGAAAAAGTGCTTCGTATGCGTTTCGGTATCGGTGAAAAGAGCGATCACACCCTCGAAGAAGTCGGACAGGATTTCGATGTCACGCGTGAACGTATTCGCCAGATTGAAGCTAAGGCTTTGCGTAAACTGCGTCACCCAACTCGTGCAAAACTGCTCAAGCCATTCGTGGAGAATTAAAATAGAAACGCCGCTTTATGCGGCGTTTTTTTTGTGTGTCATCACTCCTTAAACGATGATGTTTGAACATATTTTTAAGGGGGCCAAGCGATACTGTAAAAAAAGTGGTACACTTTCGTGGCAAATTCGGTTTACATCCCATATGATACTAATTAAATAAGGACTGTCATAGGTGCTTATGAATTTTCTTCGTAAACACCCTATAAGGAGTATCGCATGGGACTGCCGAAAATGCCACAAGAAATCATAAATCGTCTTAAAGACTCAATGAGGACTTCAACGCC
>JAGBXG010000249.1 GCA_017629415.1 Pseudomonadota bacterium
TGCAAGCAAATACGCGGCTACCCCCGATGCGGGGCTACGGCCCCGCAACGCCCCGCCCATGTTTTATTCAGATATTTCTGAATGCTTCATCGCTTTTTTCAGATATTTCTGAATACTTCATAGCTTTTTTCATACATCTCACGTTCTTCGGGTGTCAGATTATCGAGCCGTGCAACCCGTGCGAGTTCTGAAAATACTTCATTTTCATTTGCCCAGGGGATTTCAGAGAGAGTTTCCATGTTTTTGAGGATATACATCCAACGATCAAAGGCAGTGATGCATTCTTCTTGAGATTTTTGAAATTCCGGCATTTGTAAAAAGATCATGCGTTCCAATTCACCCTTAACGCCACCTTCATCTTTGATGCCGGTCAGGCTTTGAGGAACGCCATGAATCACTTGGGGTCGCAAACCGGCATCGATACGGAATCTGTTACCCAAATCTTTTTGTACGAAATCGAGAATGTAGACAAATATCGGAATATTTTTCCAAAAGTCCAAAGTCGCTTCTTGTGCGCAGATTGCACCTGATTGGAAATAGATAACACGATTCATAAAGGCGGGAATGAGATCCTTGTTTTGCCATTCAAAGATGATCGGTGCCCCATCATCCTGCGAACAGAATACGTTATGTATCACGCGTTGTTCAGCCTCAGGCCCAGAAATCACAGATGTGTTCTGATACATGATATTCCCGATGCCATAGTCGCCTTCTAAAACGGCATTGAGAAATTCAATCAAAATGCGTTTGTGCGCCTCCTGTCCGAAAATTTTTTCAAAGCCAAACTTTGTACCCGGGTGAATAAACGTAGCCATATTTTCACTCCTCCTTGAATGTTGGAATGCTGTTAAACACACACTGCCACCTCGACATTCCATCTTTACACCGAAAGTATTCTTACTTCCGTTTTTCATGTGATAACTCGCTTGCCTTTAAATAGCGAGTATTTTGAATCAGGTCATAAATTTTCACATTTTGAAAGGGTGAACACGCGAGTGATCGATACAAGCCGGCGTATCGGCAAAGCCGATAGCCGGCGACTCATGATGGCGGCGCGTATTGCCGGGAGGCAATAGCGACGCCCAGCGGCGTATGGCGCCATTTTGCGCCATAGCCGATGCACACAAAAACATAAAATTGTGCTTTGGCAATCCCGAGTTTATCGTCCCTAAAACGGTTTGAATGGAGTGCCACTTAATTGAAGGATTTGTTTGATAAAGTGAATTTCATCATCCCCTTATTTTAAGCCACTTTCGGGAGTGTTAATCAAACTTAAAGTTCTGTTAAGTGAAATTTTTTGTGCGTAAATACGCTTTTTGCTTGAAAATTTTCTGCAGATGTAGATAACGCCCCGCTGTTTCGTTTGATAAACGAAAAGTTTGATTAAGCGAACAAACGCGATAACGAAAAAAAGTGTTTTTCGTCGCAAAAATGAGGCTATCGGTATGGATATCGGCAATAAAATCAAACATCTGCGAAAGAAAAAAGGACTGACGCTGGAAGATTTGGCGGCACGTTCCGAGCTGAGTAAAGGTTTTTTGAGCCAGCTGGAACGCAACCTCACGTCGCCTTGCGTCTCGACGCTTGATAACGTCCTGGAAGCACTGGGCACAAACTTGTCGGAGTTTTTCCGCGAAGACAAGGATGAACCTGTCGTGTTCCGGGAAGCCGATTTCTATGTGTCGGAAAAAGAAGGACACACCATCAAATTGATTGTGCCAAATGCCCAAAAACATGCGATGGAACCGATATTGTTGGAACTTCCGCCGGGAGGCAAATCATTTGAAATGTCGCCAAGTGCCGGTGAGGAATTCGCTTATGTGTTGGAAGGCACCGTGACGCTTTGCTGCGACGATAAAACGCATGTCGTGCGCAAAGGCGAAACGTTTTATATGTCATGCAATACCTTTCACCACCTCGAGAATAAAAGAAAACAGCCCGCACGGGTACTTTGGGTTTCAAATCCGCCGTTATTTTAGTCGCTTTGGAGTGATTCCATGGAAGAAAGTAAAAAAATCATACAAATCAAAAATGTCGTGAAGAATTTTGGCGACACCGTCGTGCTTAAAGGCGTGTCTTTGGATATTTATGACAATGAATTTGTGACGCTGCTCGGTCCGTCAGGATGCGGAAAAACAACTCTGTTGCGTATCATCGGCGGTTTTTTGGATCCTTCGTCGGGCGACGTGCTTTTCCAGAATGAAGATTTGCTCAAGCTGCCATCGTATAAGCGCGATATTAATACCGTTTTCCAAAAATACGCGCTGTTTCCGCACTTGAACGTGTATGACAATGTTGCTTTCGGCCTGAAACTGAAGAAAACCCCGCGCGATATCATCGATCGTAAGGTGCGCCGTATGCTCAAGCTCGTCAACCTCGAGGAGTACGGCAAACGCAATATCAACGAAATGTCAGGCGGCCAGCAGCAGCGTATTGCCATTGCTCGCGCACTCGTCAATGAACCCAGCGTCCTGCTCCTCGACGAACCCCTTGCCGCACTCGACCTCAAGCTGCGTAAAGAAATGCAGCTCGAACTCAAACGCATTCAGCAGGAAGTCGGCATCACCTTTATTTTCGTCACCCATGACCAGGAAGAAGCCCTGACCATGTCCGATAAAATCGTCGTCATGCAGGGCGGCGAAATTCAACAAGTCGGCACACCCACCGAGATCTATAACGAGCCGTGCAATCAGTTTGTCGCCAATTTCATCGGCGAAACCAATATCATCGATGGCAAAATTATCGATGATCATACCGTGCGCTTCGAAGATAAAAATTTCCCATGCCATGACGCCAAATACTTCGATAAAGATGAGCTCGTCAATGTCGTCATCCGCCCCGAAGACCTCGATGTCGTCCCACGCGAGCAAGGTATGCTCAAAGGCATCGTCAAAAGTCAGGTGTTCAAGGGCGTTCACTACGATACCATCGTCGAAACACGTCTCGGTACCTCCATTACCGTCAAAATGCACGTGTCTGAAGATAAACCCGTGGAAAATTACAGCGCCGGCGAAAAAATCAGCGCCAACAGCTTCTTCCTCGACAGCGAAGACGTCGAAAAACTGTTCGCTGAAGATATGGACGACAAACGCAGAGATGCGCGTCTGGCTGAATTGGCCTCCGCTGAAGCATGGTCCAGCGAAACTGGTGCGCCCGTATCCATCAAGGAAGTCGAACACAATATCTTAAAAAAAGTCGGCAAATATCACGTGACATTCAAAACAGCCGCAGGTACCGCCATCACCATCGATGTCAATGTCGCACCTGCCAACCGCAAAGAAAGCACACTGTTCAAAGAAGAAATCTTTGCCATGAATTTCTTCGTCAAAACCGACGATATCCGCGATTCTATGGCACTTGATACAGACTTGCGCACCTGGGCAAACGCCTCCGCATGGTCCCTCGAAGACGATTCCGAAGTCCCCATCAACGACGTCAAATACGATTTTGACTGGGAAAATATCGAACCCGGCGAATATGACATCACCTTCGCCACCGAAGGCTATCAGTACAAAGTTTCAACGACCAAAGAACTCCCCGAAGGCTCCGAAGTCGGACTCATCTTTGATCCCGAGGATATTCACCTCATGGAATGGGAGGAAATTCCGGGATGAATTCATTTCGCGCTATGACAATACCCTACATCGCCTGGATTGCGGCGATGATTGTGGTCCCGATGATCCTCATTATCTTCTATGCATTCACCATTGAAGGTAACGATGTCGTTTCGATTAAATTTTCACTCGAAAACTTTACACGTTTTGTCACAGACTCCGTATTCCTGCGCGTCGTCGGCAAATCCATGTGGATCGCCTTTTTAACAACAGTGATTTGCATTTTTGCCGGTTACCCCATCGCCTACATCATTTCAAAAGCTCGCGGGAACAAGGGCATGATTCTGATTCTGCTCCTGACGTTGCCCACGTGGATCAATATGCTCGTGCGCACCTATGCCTGGATGGGCATCCTCCAGGAAGGCGGCATGCTTTCAAAACTTATCGGCCATACCTTATTATATACCGATTTTGCCGTGGCATTGGGCATGGTTTACAATTTCCTGCCCTTCATGATTCTCCAGATTCATTCGTCATTGGCAAAAATGGATAACAGCCTGCTCGAAGCTGCCGCCGACCTCGGCGCCAACAAAGTCCAAAGCTTCCTGCGCGTCACTTTGCCCCTGTCATTACCTGGCGTCGTCAGCGGCATTACACTCGTATTTCTGCCGGCTGTCAGCTCCTTCTTCATTCCCAAACTCCTCGGCGGCGGACAATATGTTCTCGTCGGAAACGTCATCGAAAGTCAGTTCCTCACCGCCGGTGACTGGAACTTCGGTTCCGCCATCTCGATGATCATGGCCATCATCATCATCATCTCGATGTGGCTGACGCGCAAACTCGATGTGCAGCCGAAAAAGGAGGACTAAGCCATGCATAAACCGAGCAAAACCTGGAGCATTATCTCCAAAATCATCATCGGCCTTTCGCTGGCCTTCTTCTACCTGCCCATCCTTTATATCATCGTCTTTTCGTTCAACGGTTCACGCTCCCTCACGCACCTCGATGGCTTTTCATTGCAATGGTACGAACGCATGTTCGCCGATCCCGCCATGATGAGCTCCATCTGGTACACCATTATTATCGCCGTCATTGCCACCGTCGTTTCTACCGTGCTAGGCACTTTTACGGCCATTGGCTTGAGCAAAAGCGGAAAAATTCTGCGCACCTCCGTCGAACGTATCAACGAACTGCCCGTCATGAATCCCGATATCGTCACCGGTATCAGCCTGCTCATGCTCTTTTCTGCCATCGCCGTTCCCAAGGGATTCGGCACCATGTTGGCAGCTCATATCATGTTCTGTACGCCGTTCGTCATTCTGTCAGTCATGCCCAAACTGCGCACACTTGACCCCAACTTGGTCGATGCCGCCATGGATCTCGGTTGCACACCGTTCCAAGCCATGACAAAAGTCATCATCCCGCAGATTAAACCCAGCATCATTGCCGGCGCACTCATCGCTTTCACCATGAGTTTTGACGATTTCGTCATCTCGTATTTCGTCACTGGCAACGGCGTCCAGAATATCTCAATCCTCGTCTATACGATGTCAAAACGCGTCAATCCTTCCATTAACGCGCTCTCCTCCCTCGTCATCGTCATCATCACTGTGGCACTGATTGCCGCAAACCTCATTCCCTATCTCGTCAAAAAGAAAACCGGAAAACTGAACTAACGGCATTTCATGCCATTTCAACGGAGAAATCACATGTCCAAAATCAATCGTATGTTCAAAGCTGCTGCCTTCGGTATGATCCTTGTTGCCGGCGGTGCCATGCTCTTCACAGGCTGTTCAAACAAAGCCGAAAAAGCCGCCATCGATAAATACGGCTCAGCCAAGCTCAAAGTCTATCTCCCCGGCGCCTAGACCAGCGACACCCTGTTCCCGGATTTCGAGAAAAAATACAACGTCAAGGTCATTCCCGAATACTTTGACAGCAATGAAATGATGTATGCCAAGGTCCAGGCCGGCGACAAATACGACGTGCTCATTCCGTCCGACTATATGATCGAACGCCTGATGCAGCAAAAATCCCTTCAGCCGCTCGACAAGGCAGCCATCCCCAACCTCAGCGAACTCGCGCCGGCTGTCACCAAACTCAGCTATGACCCCAATAACGATTACACCGTGCCTTATTTCTGGGGCAACGTCGGCATCGTCTACAACAAGACAAAAGTTTCCCCCGAAGTCATCGAAAAAGAAGGCTGGAACATCTTCCACAACGCCGATTATGCCGGCAAACTCTACTGGTATGACTCGGAACGCGACAGCTTCATGGTCGCCCTCAAAGCCCTCGGTTTCTCGATGAACACCGAAAACAAAGACGAAATCAACAAAGCCTATGAATGGCTCCTCAAGATGCACCAGACCGTCAAACCGACTTATGTCACCGATGAAGTCATCGACTCCATGAGCAACGGCATCAAAGATATCGCCATCGTTTACTCCGGCGACGCCGCCTACATCCTCGACAAAAACAAGGACATGGCCTACCACGCACCTTCACAAGGCACCAACTTCTGGTCTGACGCCATGGTCATCCCCGCCAACGCCGAAACCCCCAAACTGGCCAACGAATTCATCAACTACGTCATCAGCTACGAAGCCGCCAAGGGTAACACCGAAGCCGTCGGCTACACCTCTGCCAACAAAAAAGTCCTCGACGAAATGACCGGCGCCAACGGTGCATACGCCAACAACGCCGCCTACTTGCCGCGCACAGGCTATGACAAAGATGAAATCTTCCACGACAACGAAGTCATCCGCGCCATGATTTCCGAACTCTGGATCAAGGTCAAAGCCAACTAATCATTCATAAAATATATCATATTTATTCATCTATGGAACGCCGCTATGCTTTGCATACGCGGCGTTTTTTTGTCCGTCCCTATGCGTACCGCATACGGGCCGGACTGCAGACTTTGCCTGGGGCTTCGCCCCAAACCCCACCAAAGGGCGCTGCCCTTTGGAATCCCGCCGGGGCCCCGCCCCGGCCCCCGCCAAAGGGGCTCAAGCCCCTTTGGAATCCCACAAAGATGAGCGAAGCGCAGCGAATCCATAAGCCCTCTCCTATTGGGAGAGGGCGGCCGCGAAGCGGCAAGGGGTGAGATACAAAACGATGAGCGAAGCGAATCCATAAGCCCCTCTCCCTTGGAGAGGGGTTTGGGGTGAGGCTGACAAAAAATTGCGCCA
>JAGBXG010000250.1 GCA_017629415.1 Pseudomonadota bacterium
GGCGTTGAAGTCCTCATTGAGTCTTTAAGACGATTTATGATTTCTTGTGGCATTTTCGGCAGTCCCATGCGATACTCCTTATAGGGTGTTTACGAAGAAAATTCATAAGCACCTATGACAGTCCTTATTTAATTAGTATCACATGGGATGTAAACCGAATTTGCCACGAAAGTGTACCACTTTTTTTACAGTATCGGCTCGGCCCCCTGCGCATCAAATGCTTCCTCCCTGAAAATGCCATTTCATCATATCCATTAAAAATGTTTGTTGACGCCAATCCAGAAATCCACGCTTTCACCAAAATTGGCCTCTACCGATGCCTGCCATCCGCTTGAAATATTAAAACTTAAATCAAGTGAAAAAATACCGACACCCGGAACAGGAACAGTCTGATAAAGCCGGCTGGGGGCACTGAGCATGCCAACGACATAATCAGGCCTGTAGCGATAAGTCAAAGTAAAGTTTAAATCTTTGACGATGTTCAAACTCAAGGCGGATTCGAGGACGAGCAATGTATCGTGATCCGTAAATGGCTCTGTTGCGGCATGTTCAAACTGATAAAGATTGACCCCAACGCCCAGGCGATGGATAAAACGCAAATTGGCAAGATGATCAAACCAAGACCCTAAGTCGAGAGAAAATTCGATATAGGGGATGATCTTTAGATTTCTATAATCCTCATCCAAATAATCCTCGAATTTCACATCTGCCGCCAGCGCCACATAAGTGTGTGTACGCTCGCCATACCACAGGGCAACACCGGTATCCATACCGAGTGAATAAGTGCTCAAGTCAATGATATCAATATACCCATAGGGCGTCACCCACATGCGCGGGTTTCGATAGGTATAAGCCAGCTGCACACCCAAATTGAAGTGGTTGGACGGCAGCCATCTCAGATCAATATCAATAGAATGTCCGTAAGGATCGAGATGATTGTCGGCCAAATTGAATGAATTGCCTTTAAAAGTTCCCAAAACATCGAATAAGTAGCTGCCAATAAACAGCGTCGTGCCATAGTGGAACAAAGATTTCCAGATGGCAGACATCGATTTGTCGTCTTTCGACAAAGAGCTCATGATCATGGAAGTTGCAAGCATCAGCAGCGAGACACCTTCCATGCCGAGAAGTTTATAGTGACTTTTTTCGTCACCGATACAATAGTGACCGTAACCGCGCCAAACGGTGGAAACGAGAATGGACCAAAGTCCGCATTTGGCGGTGCTTTTATTGGCATTGACTTCGCGTGTTTCCCAGTTTTCCCCGGCGAGCTGTTCATCGCTCTTGCCTTCCACATCGCTGAGATTGAGCGCGGCAGCATCGGCCGGCAGCAGCAATGCGGCAATCATGAGGGCGGCCAGCGCCGATTTAAGCAAATAGGAAATACGGGACATGAAGCGCGTCTTTGGGCGACTGACATAAAAAACAAAACAATGACTGCATAACAGCCAAATAAGCATGTATAGTCCAATTTGGGTCTCACAAGCAACGTTTTGAAAACATGCAAAACATGCAAAGTCACAAAGCATAGTTAAAACCGAATCTTTTCAATTTTTGCATTCTGTACGGTACAAACGCCTCCCTGCATAAAGGGCTAAATCTGTTGGAATTTTAAGGGGTTTGGGGTAAAAGTCAGCCGCCTATAGCGATGGGCAAGTCTGAAAGATGGGGGATTTAATTTTTTGATGGGACGCATTGAATGTTTCAACGGAGTGGACAGTTTCCTGGCTATACCATTCAGGAAATGCTTGATTCGCCGCGCCATTACGAGCGTTATACTGCAATTGAGCACGATACGCGCCAGTGGGTTGTGATTCGTGCGCTGAGCCGCGATTTGGCTGGCGCGGTAGAAATACGCATGCTGTATCAGGACGCGTGCCGTCAGTATGCTCATGCGCATGTCGATGGCTTGTTTGAAATGCGCGAAATCGGCACCAATAAAATACACGGCGTATATGCGGTTTATGCCTATACATGGGCTTATATGACTTGCGGTGAAATCGCAGCAAGCGTTCAAAAAGTAAATGTGCAAATGTCTCCACAATTTTGCATTTCAGTCTTAATGGATGCAACGCAAATTCTGCATGAAGCCTGGCTACAAAAACTTGAACATTTCGCAGTTTCAACGAACTATATCAATGTATCTGAGGATGGCGAAACCCATGTGA
>JAGBXG010000251.1 GCA_017629415.1 Pseudomonadota bacterium
ATTGCGGATTTTGTGTGTCTAGATTTAAAACTCATCATAGAGGTCGATGGCGGTTATCATGAGGAGGAAAATCAACAATTTATAGATGCTCAAAGAACAAATGACTTGAATGCGCTTGGATATCGCATTGTTCGCTTTACCAATAAAGAAATCATAGAAAACTTAGCCAACGTTATTCAACAATTACAATCATATATTGCTGAAGCTCAAGTCCCCCGCCCCAACGGGGAGGGGGATTTAGGGGGTGGGGCCCCAAACTTCGACTACATCATGGGAAATCCGCCGTTCGTGGGAGCAACTATGATGACAGCCGAACAAAAACAAGATGCAATTGCGATATTTGAAAAGGGTAAAAGGATTAACAGTATAGATTATGTAGGTGCTTGGTATTACAAAGCAGCCATAATGATGCAGTCCAATCCGTTCATTCATGCGGCTTTTGTTTCAACAAACTCAATAACACAAGGTGAGCAGGTGAGTCCGTTTTGGGGCAAATTGCTTGCTGACTATTCAATTCATATTGATTTTGCTTATAGGGCATTCAAATGGAATAGTGAGGCTAAAGAAAAAGCTGCTGTCCATTGTGTAATTATAGGTTTTAGCACAGACAGAACAAATAGAGATAAAACGATATATTTCAATGATAGCGCATCGCATCATGCTAAAAATATCAACCCATATTTAGTTGATGCCCCGGATGTTATCATTGAAAGTCGCAATAAATCGATCTGCGCAGTTCCTGCAATTAGTTATGGTAATAAACCAGCAGACGGTGGAAATCTCATTTTATCTCAGGATGATAGAGACAGACTCATTCAATCCGATACTGCATTATTGCCATATATTCGTAGATATGTTGGTGCGCGAGACTTTATCAATAACGACGAGATTCGTTATTGTTTATGGCTTAAAGACGCTTCTCCTGCACTTTATTATAAAAACAAAGAAATCATGCAACGCTTACAGGCGGTAAGAGAAATGCGGGCCAAAAGCACAGCTGCACCAACAAGAGCATTTGCGGACAAGCCTCATCTCTTTTTTTCAACACCTCAAAAAGATAGTACCTATTTATGTATTCCAGAGGTTTCGTCGGAACGTCGGCGATATATCCCGATCGGATTTCTTGACAGTGCCACGATTGCAGCTAATACCGTTGTCATAGTACCTGATGCCTCGCTTTATCACTTCGGCATCATGACATCCAATGTACACATGGCTTGGACACGGGCTGTGTGTGGACGGCTCAAAAGCGATTATCGCTATGCAGGAAGTGTTGTTTATAATAATTTCCCGTGGCCCATTCCCACAGAAGCTCAGAAAGCCAAAATTGAAAAGACTGCGCAAGCTGTATTGGATGCACGCGCCTTACATCCTGATTGTTCTTTAGCTGTGCTCTACGACGAAGTGACGATGCCGCCCGAACTCCGCAAGGCTCACCAGAACAATGACCGCGCAGTGATGGAAGCGTATGGCTTTGACTATCGCACCATAACCGAAAGCGAGTGTGTTGCGGAATTGTTTAAGTTGTACCAAAAACTTGTGGAAGCGGAACAAAGCCAAGGGGAAGCCAAGCCCAAGCGCGCGCGAAAGAAAACAGAATAGGGCAACTGAGGTTTTAGCCTATATTTGTTTAACATGCAGGGCTTTGCCCTGCGTGTTTATGCCAAAACGGCTTGGCACATATTGATTTCCTCTTGATTTGAATTTGTTTGAATATCGATATTTAAAGCGGCTTTGATGAGATTGACGGCCTCGGGATTCATGTGTTGGCAATAATCAGGTCTGAGCTGCCAAACTTTCTAATATGGAAAGTGGTTTACATGTCATGTTTGCAATTTCATTTAATGATAAACCGCTATTTTTAATGAAAGCCTTTAGAATTGCATTTTCCCCTTTTTCGAACCCTGATCTTTCGCCATTGGCATAACCTTCATCCAATAATTCCTGTTTCCATTGTTCGACGGCTTGGCACATATTGATTTCCTCTTGATTTGAATTTGTTTGAATATCGAGATTTAAAGCAGCCTCGGGATCCATGTGTTGGCAATAATCAGGTCTGAGCTGCCAAACTTTCTAATATGGA
>JAGBXG010000026.1 GCA_017629415.1 Pseudomonadota bacterium
AAAGGAGGGAGCGTGCTGGCGCACGTGACCGACTGGAATGACGCAGCTGACGAAGAAAGCGCGCCATTCTGTCGAGCAAAAATTTACCCTTCGGTGGGCCCCAAGCTAATCCCAACATCAAGCTGAGATTCAAGTTTAGGAGAGTGACCTTTTCGGATAACGCGCACGAGACGACCTTTTAAGGTCTGACTGGTCGCGGCTTCAATTTCGACTTCAACCCAGTCACCGGGTTCAGCATCGCCGGCTTCAAATATCGTTGTCTTAAAATCACGCGTATTAGCAACCGCCTGGGTTTCATGCCGGCGTGAATAGCCTTCGACAATGGCTTCTACACGTTTACCGACAAAAGACTCATAGATTTCTTTCGATATTTTTTGCTGGATATCGATGATTTCGGCCAAACGTTTCTGTTTGACATCATTGGGGATATCATCGGGCATAGTGCGCGCAGCAATAGACAGAGAGCGTTCCGAATAAGCAAACAAAAAGGCAAATGCAAACCGGTGATCGATAAGGGCTTGACGCGTTTTTTGGTAATCTTCGTCCGTTTCGCCACAAAATCCAACGATAATATCTGTAGAAATCGCAATTTCAGGACACAGCATGCGCAATTTTCTGACGATTTCGGCGTAATCTTCATACGAATAAACGCGGCGCATGGCTTTAAGCTGTGCATTGCTGGCCGACTGAAGCGGCAAATGGACAAACTTGGCCACTTTGGGTTCGTGGGCAATCACTTCGATCAGTTCATCACTGAATCCAAGAGGATGCGGAGATGTAAATCTGACTTGCTCCACGCCTTCGACTTGTGCCACCATGCGCAGGAGTTTAGCAAAATTGATGTCGCCGTCCTGATAGGAATTGACGGTCTGCCCAAGCAATGTAATGACCGAAAAACCCTCTGCCACAAGTCTTTGGACTTCAGCCAAAATATCGGCGGCCGGCACATTGCGTTCTGCACCACGGACATGAGGTACAATGCAATAAGTGCAAACGTAATTGCATCCGCGCTGAATCGTTACCCATGCCGTCACGCCGAGAGGTCTTTTGGGGCAACAGCCTGTATAAAGTTCCGCACGATCAAACTCGGTATGGATTTCGGCTTTTTTACGCTTATTACGAATGATTTCAGGCAATGAACGATATTTATCCGGTCCGGCAACAAAATCGACATAAGGCACTTTTTTGACCAAATCTGCCCCAAGGTGTTTGGCCATGCATCCCACAACGCCAATCAGCAGACCGGGTTTAAGGCGTTTGAGCGGCACCATGTTGGTCAGACGACCCAAAATACGCGCTTCGGCTTTTTCGCGCACCGCACACGTATTCAGAATAATCACGTCGGCCTCTTCCAAAGCATGAGCCGGCTCAAATCCGGCGTTTGTCAGAATGCCCATAATGAGTTCGCTGTCAGCCGTGTTCATCTGACAGCCGTATGTTTCGATGAGAACTTTCATGGAATCACCTATTGATATGAAATGAAAATGCATGAAACTTATCTGCCAAGGCAGATTTTCCAGCAACGATGAATCTTATGGCCTTTAAAATCTTCTGGCAATGACCGTTCGGTCATATCTTCAAAAGTCACAGCATGCCCCCCGACAGTCGGAGGAAGCATCTGCGCATCAAACGCAAGTCTTTTGGAGTTGGTCGAAAAATAAAGCACACCGCCAGGATTCAAAATTTCGAGGCAGCCTCGGACCAGCTGAGGCCAATCGCGATTTGTATCGAGTACACCGGCTGTCATCTTGGAATTGCTGAACGTCGGCGGATCGAGCAAAATAATATCATACCCCTGCCAGCCAATATTTTGCCGTTTGCGATATTCAAGCTTGAGAAATTCCATGACATCCGCACGTGTTGTCGGCGTCATTTTTTCATCTCTGAAACCGTTCAAAAGCAGATTGTCACGTGCCCAGGCCAAATAAGTATTGGAAAGATCAACGGTATGCACAAAACAGGCACCGCCTTTTGCCGCCGCCACCGACAAAGAACCTGTATAAGCAAACAGATTGAGCACGCGTTTTTCGCGAGAAATCTTCGTTAAAATCCGACGCAACGGACGATGATCCAAAAAAAGTCCGGTATCGAGATAATCGCTGAGATTCACGATAAAACGCAGACTGCCTTCTCGAACAGTGCCTTTAATCCGCCGCGAAGACGCGACTTTTTCATACTGTTCCGTACCGCGCTGACGTTTCCGCGTCTTGACAAGCACATTTTCCCGTTCAATCCCCAGCACTTGCGCAATTTGCTCGCTCATCACATCCAGCCACAACTCTTCTTCGGAAGGATCTTTTTCATAAGGCCGTTCAAACATCGAGACACAGGCATATCTGGCGGTAATTTCATCTTCCTTGCCTGTCAATTCGTACAAATCCACACACAAAGGAATTTCCGGAATATCGCGATCGTAAACGCGGTAAGCCGTCACAGGAATGCCTTTGGCCCATCCCTTGAGCTTTGCCGCGCGTTTTTTAAGCCTGTTGGCAAACATTTCGGCTTGTGCTTGAGTTTTGCTGTTCATAAATCCTGACGATGTGAGCTGAAGTTGAAATAAAAAATGCATACAAGAGAATCGCGGCGGGGCGTTGCGGGGCGGCAGCCCTGCAT
>JAGBXG010000252.1 GCA_017629415.1 Pseudomonadota bacterium
AAATCAGAATAAGGGCGGCGTATGTCGGGTTTTGCCCGACATAGACGCACGGGCCGGTCGTATGCGCTTGCGCATAGTGCCGGCCATAAAACAGATCGATTCAACAGGAATTTTGTGTTATATTGGGCTGTGTTTTGTGCAGTTCTAAAAGGTTGAGCTGCGATACGTATTTGGGCCTTTAGGCTAGTTTTGAACGGAGACAGAAATGGCAGACGTCATGCAGTTTAATTTGGATACACTTGATTCACGTAATAAAGCACTCGATTTTTTTGGTCGTGTTCGCAGTTGCGTGATGGAATGTTACGATGAAATGCCCGAATTTTTGAAGCATTATGTCGATGTTCTTTCGCCGCTTGAATTGTCCGTTATGGTGACAAGTGATGACGTTGAAGATGCCGATGATGAAGCCGATAACGTTTGGCGCGGCATGTCATACGAATTGAAAGCCGGTGCACTTTCGCTGAAAAATGTGCGTCGCGATGCATCGCGCCTGATTCAGAGCATTTTTGATAAATACGGCGATCCGACTGAGCTCGAATACGAAAAAGAATATGCTATTTTGGCGAATTTGCTTGAAGATCTCAAAGACCTTGATGTTGCTGTGCTCGGCAATGCACGTATGAAAGACTGGGTCGAAGACCTCGAAGAGTGCTGCCGTCATTTCAATTTGATGAACTCGATTGAAAACAGCATCACCGATGACGAAGAAGACCAGAATCAGGCTTTTGCTGAAGTTCGTCAGGCTTATGCCGAAATGATGAGCATGATCGCCATGATGGATAAAGACGATGCGCTGAACAAAGCGATTGAAAACATCAATGCTTTGATTGCAGAATTCGATGCTTAATTCCTAAAAGTTTTAGATTTGAAAAAAGCGGCTTCTCATTGAGATGGCCGCTTTTTTTGTGCGTGAACTGTGGGCTTTGACCTCTCTCGCCCTTTTGGCGTTCTCTCCATAAATGGCGAGAGATTTGATTTGCTTTGCGAATCGGGCCTCACTCAAACTTATGCGCTGAAATGGTCTTTGACCCAGGTGACAAAAGTTTCGAGGGCAGCGTCTTCGCGGATATGTTCGTCGAGTATGGCTTCACGGCACATGGTGATGCACAGGCCGAGGGTTTTGCCGCGTACGCCCAAATTTTGGGTCAATGCTTGGGAGAGTGTGCGCGGGAGCTGGATTTCGGCGGTTTCCGGGGCGTGTGACCATTCAGACATGGCTGTCAGCCATCTGTCCAGGCGTTCGGCTTCGGCCTGTTGAGCTGTAGGATATAAGATAGAAAGACGCGCTCTTTGGAAACTGCACCACATATGAAAATGTTTATGAAGCGATATGACGAGTTCGCGAGCTTTTCGATAAGTGGGTTCGCCGTTTGGAAGCAAAGTCAGGAGTTTGGTCACGGTTTCGGCATGTGCATTCGAGACTTTGAGGCGCTGCATGACTTGATGGGCAAGCATGTCAGTGACTTTGGCAGTCCATTCGCCATGTATGGCGGTCGGTGTCCCTAAATGATGACAAAGGGCTGCCCACAAAATACCGCTTTCATCCGGGGTAGGGTTTTGGGTTGCGGCTGCTTTCAGCAAATCTAATGTCTGGGTCATAAGATCTGCGCCTTCGGCTAGGAGCGGTTGCCCTGAAAGGGATACTGCAGTCCGGCAATATTGCGGCATTGGTACCATTTCGGGGAAAATAAGCTGCCAAACGCCGGTTTCCATCAGCCATGATATGCCATCCTTGGGCGATGGAGCACGTAAAAGCCCATCGATTTCTGAAAACCAGCGTTCATGACTGACCGAGAGGATGGCGCCGGCCATGTCTTTGGCGGCTTGTGTTGCTTCATCGGCGGCATCAAATTGTAATCTGGCTTTAAAACGGGCAAGTCTGAGCATGCGCAAAGGATCATCGCCGAAAATTTCGAGCGATTGTGCATAGCTGCTGCGCGGTACGCGTAAGATATGTTTTTCCAAATCCCCTAAGCCATCGAACGGATCGATAATATGCCCATGCTGATCGGCCGCCATTGCATTGATCGTCAAGTCACGGCGTTCGAGATCGCGTTCTAACTCGCGGCCATAACAAACAATTGGATGTCGTGATCCGCGCGTGTAAGATTCTTTGACGCGGAACGTTGTGATTTCATAATTTTTTCGCCCGATGACCGTTGCAATGGTTCCAAAAAGTTCTCCAATGGGGAAAACACGATAACCATTATCGGCCAGAACTTGTTTGGTCTGTTCTGGAACAGCATCTGTCGTGAAGTCAATGTCTTTGGGACATTTGCCGAGCACCCAGTCACGGACACATCCGCCGACGGCATAAAGCTGAAAACCGGCGTTCTGAAATGCGTCAAATAAAGGGGCAAATGGTTTAAGCGCTTCTACAATCGTATTCTGGAGACTCCCTGTCATGAAGCAGAATCCTCTTTTTTCGTGCTCATGCCGAGAGATTTGGCGGCGAGCCAGCGGCAGGCCGGAAACATATTCATGAGCCCCAGAATAAGGACACCGCAAATCGCGAGGACAATCCATTCAAAAGCATTTAAATCGAGCATAATGAAAGCAATTTCCCTGAAATAAGTGCATAAAATCGCCAAAAGGCAAAATAATGTGATGGAAAGGCGGTTGCCTGTACCATATTGAAGTTGCACATATGCCAACAATTCGGTAGTGTCAAAATGTATGTGCCTATTTTGGGCGTCTTTTTACGGGAGGTTGGTTTATGAATCATCGTTTTGGAATGACCGCATTATTGCTTGCTGCCATCGGCTTTCTAACGACTTTTGCCGCATGTGCGACAACTGAAGCGCCAAAAGATACGACGATGAATTATTGGGATAAGAAAAAAGGCGACTGTGATGCCGTTCTTTCGATGCCTCATGCCTATAGTCTGACACAGATTACGCATTGTACGAAGATGTGGGAAATGTACCGCTATGTCGATAATATTCCGCTCAAGGAACGTTCGATGTATGCCATTGCTTTCAGTACCGTCAGCCACAAATCGACAGATCCTTACGATCGTGGTGTCGCCGATGCTGCGCTTGCGCGCATTTGTATTCCGCGTCATCCCATGGGCAGCAATGGCCAAATTCGCGAAGAAATCCCCGACAAACTCGAATGCAACAGCAGCGTGACCGATATTTCTATTACCGGCCAAGGGGTGGCATCTTCCAATCCATTTGCTCGCACAAAGGGTACCGTCGAAGTTGAGGAAGTTTCCGAAAAGGATGCCAAAAAAGCCCGCGATTTGTACAAAAAAGCTACCGCACAGCGTAAAAAGAAAGCATTGGGCAAGGCTATTTCTCTCTACAAAGATGCACTTGAAGCCAATCCTTTTGATGTATCCGCCAAATACGACCTTGCCTGTGCGTATGCCGTTGATGGCGATGAACGCGCTGCACTCCGCCATCTTGAAGAACTTTACACATGGGATGATCCCGATGCCGAACGCCGTCTGGTCAAAGCGCGTACGGACGAAGATTTTGAAGGCATTCGCGATAACGCCAACTTCAAACTTCTGACCGGTTATGTCCGCGTCGCACTTGTTAACGGCGCGAGTGCTCTGGGCGAGCCGACCGTCGCCGCCATGAAGAAAAAATTAGAGAAAAATGATGTGGCGATTGCCGAAATCGGCAAAAGCAACCGCGTCGAACTTCAGCCGCAAATCTGGTATCGCGAAGGATTTGAGGATTATGCCTACCAAATTAAGGAAATTCTCGGCCAGTCCAAAATGACCGTCAATGTCATGCGCAATGTGGCAACACCCAATGACGTTCTGGTCGTTTGGGGACAGCCTGAAGCCGCGCAATATGCCGTCGGGCAAAGTGCGCCTGTCGTCCAAGGCAAACGAGCCCAAGGCAGCGACAACAAACTGGATGATCTCGTCAAAGGCGTCGAAGATGCCAAGAAGAGCGTCGATAACGCTGCTGAAGTCGGCAGTTCTTTGACCGAAAATCCGTTTAAATAATTGCGCATTGCAGATGATGACCGGGCTATGCTGACGCATACGCCCGGATTTGGCTCCGCTATTTCGCTGTAAACTCTTGTTTAACAAAATATCAGCGGTAAAATTTAACGATGTCTCAGGTAATTATCGCGTAGATTGCTCAATACGCGTCGCCCAAATTTGATGACCGCATTTCCTTCCCCCGGATCTGCGGTTTTATTATGATAAGGAGTGAATGATATGAAATTATTCTCTAAAATAACCTTGGCTTCTGCATTGCTTCTGATGACGATGACGGCTTGCAGTCCTTCAGAAAAAAAAGCTTCTGATCCTCAAGCACAAGCCCCCGCCGAAGCACCTGCGGCTGAAGCCCCCGCAGCCGAAGCTCCCGCACGTGATGATTCGGCTTTTGCCAAGCTCCTTCAGCCTGAAAAATTAAATGAAACGGCTCCGGCAAAGTTCGTTGTCGATGTCAAAACGACCAAAGGCAATTTCAAACTCGAAATCAATCGCGATTGGGCACCCATCGGTGTCGATCGCTTCTATAATTTGGTCAAAGCCGGTTTCTTCGACGATATCGCGATGTTCCGAATGGTCAAAGGATTCGTCGTCCAATTCGGTATTCACGGTTCCCCCCTTGTCAGCAGTGTGTGGCGTGAAGCCAATTTGCAAGATGATCCCGTTCGCGAGACAAATGCCAAAGGCACATTGACCTTTGCAACAGCAGGCCCCCATACCCGTACCACGCAGTTTTTCATCAACCTCGAGGATAATCCGCGCCTGGATCAGATGGGATTTGCGCCTATCGGCAAGATTATTGCCGGTCAGGAAGTCATAGATGCGTTGAACTTTGAATACGGTGAACGACCCAATCAGGGAAAAATCCAGTTCGAAGGCAATAAATATCTCAAGTCTCAATTCCCCAATATGGATTACATTCAGGGCATGACGATTGTCGAATAGGTTCCATTTCGCCCCTAAACATCAGCGTTCAGTATCCGTCTAACCCACGAAAAACGCTCATGATTGCAGGATTCCAAAGGGGCTCAGCCCCTTTGGTAGGATCCGGGGCAACGCCCCGGCGTGGTTTGGGGCGAAGCCCCAAAAAGAACTTTGCGTGTCCGGGGCAACGCTCCGGCGTGGTGTGGGGCAGAGCCCCACAAAAGCTGTGGAAAGGAATATTCATGAATTCAGATAAACCGCAAATTAAAGAAAATGCTACAGGTCTTGTCTGTGAAGGCGGTGGCATGCGCGGGATTTATGTTGCTGGCGTGCTTGATGTTCTCGGTGAAAATGGTGTCTCTTTCGATGGGGTCGTCGGTGTTTCTGCCGGGGCGATTCATGCAACGTCATTTTTAGCCGGACAGCACGGTCGAAGCATCCGGTTTTATTTGGCTTATTGCCGTGATCCTCGGTTTATGGGCATGATGTCATGGTTGAAAACCGGCGATTTTGTCGGAGCTCAGTTTTGCTACGACGATTTGCCAAATCACTTGGTTCCGCTCGATTATGATGCTTTGGAAGCGAATCCGACAGCTTTATATTTGACGGCGACTGATGTGGAAACAGGGCTGCCTTATTATCATCCGACTTCGACCTTGCGTGGTGAGGAAATGCAGGCCCTGCGTGCATCGGCATCTTTGCCATTGGTATCGCGGATCGTGGAATTTCAGGGCAAAAAACTGCTTGATGGAGGCACTTCTGACAGCATTCCCGTTGAGTTTTTGCGCAATCAAGGGTATCGGCGTACCGTTGTCGTGCTGACTCAGGTGGCGGGATATCAAAAGAAATCAGAAATGAATCCTTTGTTCCGTCGTGTTTATCGCAATTATCCCAAATTTTTAGAGGCTGTTGCCCAACGTCATGAGCGGTATAATGCCACCCTGCGTTTGATCGATGAACTTGAGAAAAAAGGCGAAATTTTCGTCCTTCGACCGAGTCAAAAGATCAAAATTAAACGCCTTGAACGCGATGCGGATCGCATTCTCAGAATGTATGAATTGGGCCGAAGTGATGCCAGACAGTGTTTGGCTGATTTAAAAGCATTTTTGGCTCCATCATCAGAACAAGTTTAATCATCATATTCGTTCAATCGATAAAAACATTATATGAAGCGCATATTTTTGTGCTTTGCCATATCAAAGGAAATCCAATATGCCTGGAATCGGCGTCATCAGCAATCGTAATGCCCGTTTAAACCGGCTTCATCCGGAACTGAAAGATCAGCTTGCCTATGTCATTGGCAGTGACGGGGATGTCTCATCGACAGGATCTATTACTGACGCCTACAAAGCTGCAGAAACATTTTTAAAAATCGGCATCGATATCATTGCGATCAGTGGTGGTGATGGTACTGCTCATCGCACGATGGAAATCTTGCTAGATGTCTATGGGAATGAACCTTTGCCGCCCATTTTGCTGTTGCCGACAGGCACGCAGAATATGGTGCCGCGTTCTTTTGGTATTGACGGTTCCGGTTTAGCCAACTTGATGCTGGCAACAGTCAGATATCGTCATAATGTGCCGATGCGTTGTATTCAACGCAATATGCTTCGGGTGAATGGTCACATGTCGTTCATGTTTGGGCTTGGTGTGGCCGCGCGTTTTATGGTCAAATATTACGAAGCTGGAGATACGACCCCGAAGGGTGCGGCGACAGTTTTGTCAAAACTTGTGGTGGATGCCGCGCGTGGCGGTGCTTTCAGCAAGGAAATGCTGGCCACTAATACGTTTGATATCTCGCTGGACGGCAAAGTGATTGAAGAAAAGGTGCCTCTGCATATCCTGTTCTGCTCCTTTGTCGAGCGCTTGCCGCTTCATTTTATGCTGTTTCCGCACAGTGGTTATGAAAGTGGGCGTTTTGAAGTCGTTTATTCGGGTGCCAAACCGATGACATTGGCTGCGCATTTCCCTGCGATTCTGCGTGGCAGCGGGGCTGAGATGAAGGGGATTACGCGGCATTTGGGCAATAAATTGATCATGGATTTGGCAACTCCAGAGCCTTATACGCTTGATGGCGAGCTTTATCCGGCGACGGATCATTTTGAGATCGAAGCAGGACCGGAGATTAATTTCTTAGTGCCTGCGTTACAGTTCAATGCTGAAGATGCCAACCTCAGGTACACGCAGGCTGGTCCATGGGGGATGCGTTTTCTGCTTTAAAAACGAGGCACGGGCTCACCCAAGAAAAACGCCTGTGATTGCGGGATTCCAAAGGGGCTTAGCCCCTTTGGAAGGTTTCCAAAGGGCTGCACCCTTTGGTGGGGTTCGGGGCGTTGCGGGGTGTCCCCGCATTGGGGGTAGGCGCGTATGCCGTAAGGCATAGCGCCGCAGGGGGCTTTGCCCCCTTGATGTTTTTGAGATCATCAGATTGCGTTATGTGTTGTCGTTTTCAAATTGAAGTTGGATTTTTTTGATGCGCACGGGGGTAAAGACGGCGGCGATGACAAGGTAAAGCAGGGTGATTAAGCCCCATTGCCAGGTTGGAAGATTTGCGGCGGATGTTGGCATTGTTTCGGGGTGAATGCCGCCAAAAAGGCGCACGGCCAAGTGTGTGAATGCCATGGCTGGCAAGCCGAGGATGATAAGTGTGGCAGTAAGTTGTCCTTTGGCTGTGATTTGTGGGCCAATGATAGCGCAGGCAAGCCGCCAGGATAGGAAGAAAAGCGTCATCAGGAACATGCCGGTAAGGCGTGGTTCCCAAACCCATGCGGCACCCCATGCGTGATATCCCCAAATGGAACCGGTGAGGATGGTGATGCCGGCGAATAAGAGGCCGGTTTCGCATAGGGCGATGGCTATGGCGGGCGACACATTTTGGCCTGCCCGAATGCCGATATTGACGGCAATGCAGGCGATAAAAAAAACATAGCAGAAGATGGCCGCCGGAACGTGAAAGATGAGCACTAGATTTGATCGCCGAGGTTAAGTTTGCTCAAGTATGCGCTGAAAGCAAAGTTGTACATATTTTCGATGGCATCGATGAGAGCGTCTTTGACACCGCCTTCGGAGGCACCGGGAATGACGGCGGATTGTGAGAAGGAGCTGCCGTCTTTGAATTTCCAGGTGAAGTTATATTTAAAGGTAATCACGCTGCCGTCGACGAATTTATCGCTCAGGCAAGTGGTTTCGAGGGATTCGATGTAGAGGGTGGAAGTGGCTTCTTCGGGGGAGGTGATGGGAACAATTTCGCCGGCCATATAATTGAAGCCGTTGCGGAGTGAAGTTTTGAAATCTGTGACTTCTTCACCGCAGATGGTGAGTGTGTTGGGAATAGCAGTGTGTTCAAGTGCCATTTTGCCAAGGTGGGCGCCGGTGAGGGGAACAGGCTGGGGGTCAACGGCTTTGATACCGCAGGCAGAAACGGAAAGGGCGATAAGGGCTGTTGCAGCAAGTGCAAAGAGGTTTTTCATGGGAAAAGTCCTTAAAAAGTAAAATAAAAGTTGTCTGCAAATATGCATTTAAAAGTTTTGAATGGGGCAAATTGATTGCCGCCCAGGGATGTTGCCGCATGAGGAATACGGCGACAAAACTTGAAGGGTTTTAGACTCTTTTGAGGAGATTTCAAGCATTGATTGTGAATTTATCTATTGACAATGAAGAAACATAAGGTAGAGAGGCGCGCTTTTTTTTGATGTGGTTGTAAGTAGGTTTAATTTGGAGGTTTTATGAAGCAGGCACATCGTGTTGAGGGTGATCTTTCGACGCGCCATGCGAGTGTCAGAGAAGTGTTTTGGCTGGCCTTGCCAATTATTATATCGATGGCATCTGCATCTATTCTTGGTCTGGTGGATACCTTTTTTATGGGCTGGGTGGGTGCAGGTGCTCAAGCGGCTGTGGGGTTGGGCGCTCCGACAGTTTTTAGTCTTTTGTCGTTATTTTTTGGTACGATTACGGGATTGACGACGTTTGTGTCTCAATATTTTGGGGCGGGCAAGTATTCAGATTGCGGCCGTATGTTATGGCATGTTCTGCCTGCGTCTTTCATCGTGGGCGGGATATGTGCATTGACGTTAAATCCCCTTGTGATGTGGATATTGACGGCAATGGGGACAAATCCTGAGATTATTGGTGATGCTTATGCTTATATGAGCATTCGTATTTATGCTTCTCCGATTGTTTTTGTCAGTTTTGCATTGCTTTCATTTTTGCGCGGTATTGGGGATATGAAAACGCCGGCAATTGTGACCGGTATTGCTGTCATTTTAAATATACCGCTGACTTATATTTTTACATTTGGTTGGATGGGGATTCCTGCTTATGGGGCAGCTGGTGCAGCGATAGGCACGGTTTTATCGCAGGCAGCGGAAATGCTGTTGTATGCGTATGTGGTGATGCATCGTAAGAATGCGGAGCGATATATGACGCGCAAATTTGTGCGTCTGAAGTTGAAAACGTATGCGGAGTTTTGCAAAGTCAGTCTTCCAGTGGGAGTGTGCTGGGGGATTGAGCATGCCGGCTGGGTGATTTTTGGTCTTTATATTGCGTCTCTTTCTAAAGAGGATGCGGCAGCGCATGCCATTGTGCAGAGTTTTATGAATTTGGCTTTTATGCCAGGTCTGGCGATATCGATTGCGGCAACGACATTGGTAGGTCAGTATTTGGGGGCTGGTAATCCCAAGTCGGCAGAAAAATCGGCGCGTTACAGTGTGCGTATGAGTATGGGGGCTTTAGTTTCACTCGGGCTAATTTTCTTTATTTTGCGCTATGTCATTGCAGATGGATTTTCGGACGATCCTGCGGTGATTCAGATTGCGGCCAATTTATTTATTTTTGTGGCTGTTTATCAGGTGTTTGATGCGATGGGGGTGACATTGTCAGGGGCATTGCGCGGAGCTGGGGATACGCGTTTTCCGATGTTTATTATGTTGGGCTGCATTTGGCTGGTGATGGTGCCGCTTGTCTATATTTTAGGTGATGTTTGTGGATTTGGGCTTTATGGGGCTTGGTCGGCGGGTTCATTGGCTATCATTTTAATGGGTCTTTGTTATTACGCGAGATTTAAGACGGGCAAATGGAAAACCATGGGGCTGATGTCTGCACAACCGGAGGCAGCTTGTTGTCAGTCTGGGAATGATGGATTAAATTCGGATAATGTGGAAAAGATTGAAGAAAGAATTGAGGCGGTCATGGTTGGGGCAGATTTGGACAATTCTGCACTCAAAGGTACTGAAAATGATGAAAAAAATGCCCTGCAAGAAAAAAAGGTTTGACAGAGATGTGGTTTAAGCGTAAATGGCGCGCGTTCCGAGCGAACGGGGCGTAGCGCAGCCTGGTAGCGCGCTTGCATGGGGTGCAAGAGGTCGCAAGTTCAAATCCTGTCGCCCCGATTTAAAGCCTAAAGTGATTCACTTTAGGCTTTTTTTGTATTTTGACAGAATAATTGTAAAATAAAATTACGTTTACCCCAATATGATGAGGTAAGGGGCATCATAAATGAGGAGAATTGTTATGAAAAAACTGTTAATCGTGCTTGCAGCTGTTGGATTTTGTACGATTGGAGTGGGATGTGGTTCGATTGTATTTGGCAGTTCAAATAAAGCGCCGACGCAGCCTGCCGAGTCTGAAACCGTTGCACCTGCTGAAGAACAGCCTGTTGTAGCAGAAGACCAAACTGTCGATGCCGATGGCGCAAAGATGGATTGTGATACTTATATGAAAGGTCTCTCAGACAGTTGCTTCAAAGGAATGGCCTTTGAAGCCGATGGTGTAACACCTCTTCACATGAGGGATGAAGCCGGCAATGATTTGGGAGAAGTTGATCAAGCTTGGACGGCCAGTTACTGTGATTGCTATGCCCAAACGGCATTTCAGAAATTCGGCTGCACAGAAGTCATGGCGGATGAATCCTTAGATGATGCCGCTTATTCGGCAAAATATGCCCCCATTGTTTCTGATTGTTCGAATGTTGGTATGCCTGAAGAAGCCGCTGCTGCAGATACCGCAGTTCCGGCAGATGCTGCAGTCACGGATGTCGCCACAGATGCCGCTGCCACAGATGCCGCTGTCCCTGTGAACTAAATTCATCGACACTTATATTTAATGATATGACAAACCGGATACCGATATCGTATCCGGTTTGTTTGTTTGGTGAGAGAGTTGTCGTGCATACGAGAATTTTTGATGTCATCGCAAGTCATGTGCCGCATGATGCTCGGATTGAAGATGTTTGTATCGGGATTTTTTGGACTTTTGTGCGCACACAATATGGAGCCGCCATATCTGCGACCGCACATCGTTGGCTTGAAGATCCACCTGGTGTTTTGATCCCAAATGCGGGCAGTCTTGTGGGCTCTTATGTCAAAGAGATGATTGAGCTTTATGATGCTCCATCCTTGACAGCTCGTGCATTGGCCAATGCTGCAGTATCCGCTTCATTTTCTGTCGATTCCATGACGGGGCAACGGCACGAAGATAAAGCACAGCATTTGTTGGAATCGATTTGTGCATCATCCTCTGAACGCAAGCGTATTGCTTTAATTGGACATTTTCATTTTGCCGATGCATTGCGTGAACTTGGACATCAGCTCGATATTTATGAATTGGAAAATCGGTGCGGTCCGGAGGATATGCCGAGTACTTTGATTCCAGAGCGCTTGCCATGCGCTGATATCGTGGTCATGACCTCGTCAACACTGATAACGCATGCCACCGAAGAGATTTTGTCATGCTGTCGGCCAGATGCCTTTAAAATGATAGTAGGGCCAACGGTGCCATTGCATCCGGCATTGTGGGATTTTGGTTTTGATGCCATTTGCGGCAATGCGGTAACAGATGCCGCACAGGTGAGCCGTGCCGCTCGAGAAGGGGGCAATCACAGGCAGTTGACGGGATGCCAAAAAATCAATTTTATAAAACCGAGCATGGCATAAATTCGCCCTTTTACTTTGTCTATTACGAAAAAAATCAGGAAACTATGACTGTTTTCAGGGCATGTAGTGGCAAAAAATTTCAGCATTTACGAAATGTTCATCTTATCAGGCAGAATAGAGGACAAGGTTCCATTTCGCCCCAGAAACGTGAGTATTTACGAATTTTTTAACTTACAAAAACGTAAGTTCCCATTGTAGGATTCCAAAGAAGCTCAGCTCCTTTGGTAGGGTATGGGGCGATGCCCCAAGGCGTACGCAAAGTCACAAATCGTTTACGAAGTGGTATGTTGCGGGGACGAAAAATGGGGGAGCGGGTCCCCATTTTTCCAAAAAACGAGTGTTACAGTACCCGGCTAACTTACAAAAAACGTCAAATCTATGGTGGGTTCCAAGGGGCTTGAGCCCCTTGGCGGGGTTTGGGGCTCAAGCCCCAAAAGAACTTTGCGTACGCCGTGGGCGATGCCCCGGCGGGGGCGGAGCCCCCAATCAATATTTAACAAGTGAAAAGGACAAAACATGGAAAAAAAAGCGGAAATCGCCATCATTGGTGGCAGTGGGCTAAGTGAAATTGAGGGCATGCATGTCCTTGAAGAAATTGAGATGGACACACCGTTTGGTCGTCCGAGTGATAAAATCACCATTGCCGAATATTCCGGTCGCCGTGTGGCTTTTTTGCCGCGTCATGGGCATGGACATCGTATACCGCCGACGCATGTGCCCTATGCTGCCAATATTTGGGCGCTGAAAAAACTGGGGTGTTCTGGGTGATTACATTTTCGGCGGTTGGCAGTTTGAACCGTGATATCGCGCCTGAGCATTTCTGTATTCCTGATCAGATCATTGACCGTACACGTCATCGCCGAGATACATTTTATGATGATGTCGTGGTCCATGTGTCCTTTGCTTATCCGTTTAATCAGCAGTTACGTGAGATTTTGGTCGAAGCATGCCGTGCCGAAGGCGTAACCACGCATGACGGCGGCACTTATGTGTGCATGGAAGGGCCGGCATTCTCCACCAAAGCTGAAAGCGAACTGTATCGTTCGTGGAAAGCTGATCTCGTGGGCATGACAGCGATTCCCGAGGCCAAATTAGCGATGGAAGCCGAAATGGCTTATGCTTCGGTGTGTCAGGCTACCGATTATGACTGTTGGCTGGATGAACCCGTAACCGTGGAAGAAGTCGTTGGGCATATGCGCAACAATGTGGCCAATGTCCATCGCGTCATTCAGCGCGTCATTCCGATGGTGCCGTTGGGAACCGAGGCACAAAATCCGGCTTCCAGTGCTTTGGCCATGGCTTTGACAACTCATGTGGACAGAATTCAGGGTCAGCATCGTGAAAAATATGAACTTTTGCTGGGCAAATATGTCGATTTTAACGGCGGGAGGAAATAAGCGTGCGTGAAACCCAGGCACTTGCGCGACAGCCGCTGACTTTGGATAATGTGCAAAGCAGTTTTGAACGGCGGCCTGCATGCTGGCAACATGTGACTCAAAAAGAGTGGCAGTCATACGCATGGCAAATGGCCAATCGGATCACAAATGCCACTGCATTGGCTCGTTTGATGCCGCTGACCCATGATGAACAGCAGGCCATTGATGCCGTAAGCTTACATTTTGGCATGGTCATCAGTCCGCATTATGCAGCCATGATGCGGCCGGAACTTGGGGCGGCATGTGCCCTGAGAATGCAGGCAGTACCCAGTCTTCTGGAATGTGAAAAACATGAGGACTTGATGGCTGATCCCTTGGGAGAGGGACGGCATGCCGTCAGCTTATGTGCGACAAAACGTTATCCGGATCGCGTGATGATTTATACCACGCACGAGTGTGCCATGCGATGCCGTCATTGTACGCGCCGGAGTCGTGTCGGTCTTAAGGAAGCGATTACGCGCGATGATTTAAATGAAGCCGTGGCGCGTGTGATGGCAGACGAACACGTGCGCGATGTGCTTGTGTCAGGCGGCGATGCCCTGTGTTTGACAAATGATAGGCTGGAGCATGTCCTGTCAGCCCTTCATGCCTGTCCGCACCTCGATGTCATTCGGCTGTGCACGCGCCTGCCGTGTACCATGCCGCAGCGTATTCTGAGCGATAAGGCATTGCAGGATATTTTGCGCAGATATGCACCCCTCTATGTCAATACGCAGTTCAATCATCCCGATGAAGCATCTATGGAATCTGCGCAGGCTTTGGAAATTCTCAGACAATGCGGATGTATCTTGGGCAATCAGAGTGTGCTTTTGCGCGGTATCAATGATTCGGCGGATATTCTTGAACCGTTGAACCGTTGGCTGCTCAAACAAGGATGCCGGCCCTACTATCTGTTCTTGTGTGATGTGGCTCAAGGCACACATCATTTTAGAACCTCGATACAGACCGGACTGGATATCATTAAAACATTGCGCGGACGGCTTTCAGGCCTGGGAATCCCGCACTATGTCATCGATTTGCCGGACGGCTACGGCAAAGTCGATCTCTGCCCTGAAAGCCGGATCTTACAAACTGCCGACGGTATCGTGACTTTTAGAAATTGGTTCGGTGCCGATGTGCCGTATCATGATGTGTGAACCATGAAAAAATGGATAATCATTTCTGTCGTTGTGCTCGCCATTTTGGGAACCGTGTGTGGACTTGTTTGGCAGCAAAAACGACATACAGTTTCAGATTTTTCTGTTTTTCCGTGTGAATTTCGGATGACAGATACGATTGTTGTAGATTCTTCGACTGAAAAGTACACGTTGAAGCGGCAATCAGGAACCTGGCATGTCGCCGAACCGATAAATGAAGCCTTGGATGCATTTGCTGCCAGTGATCTCGATCGTTTTCTGGCCTCTAAAGTATTTGTAGATGAAAAACGTGAGGTGACAGAGGACGAAAAAGCCCGTCTCAGGCATGAACGTCCCACGCGCGTGGCTTTTTCAGGGGCAGGGCGTGATTTATGTACCCTCGAACTGGGTCGCGGCTATAAGTTGCCAACAGTGGATTCTGAACGGCGCTGGGTTTTTATGGACGGCGATGCCCATGCCTGGCGGACGTTTGTGCCGCTGATGGATTATGCTCAGCTGTTTGAGCAGCCGCTTGTCAACTGGCGGCACCGAATGCTGCTCGAAATTCCGTCACACGAAATGACCGGCCTTGAAATCTGGACCATTGCTGAATCTTATCATCTGCAGGCAGATGCGCCCAAAACAAAAGACAATCCCAGGGGATGGCGTGTTTCGGCGGCGATGCGCAATCGCCAGAATGTATCGTGTGATTTTGAGATTGATGCCCGGCGTGTGGCCACGATTGTGGAACTCGTGACGCCATTTATGGTGGATGATTGGGCAGACAAGTTGCCGCCCGAAGAACTCGAAAAATTCTATTTTGCAGGTCGCCTGACGGTTGAAACATCCAGCGGTAAGCATGTCATTCAAATCGGACCTGAAATCGATTACAAACGTCATCCCGAATGGGCGCGTCATGGGGAAGGGGCGCGTTTTGTCAGTTTGAAAGGCGATTCGCGAGTGGGGATTATGAGTGTGCGGCGTTTGCTTGGAATACTTCCTTCCCTTGATGACATGCGAACAAAGCGTGTCTGGAGTGTAGATTCGACGCGCTTTGCTGGTATCGATATTTGGTCAGGCACGACTTGTTTGCGTTATGCCCCGACTGCGCCGAACGTTTGGGCTGGCATGCCGTGTACGCCGCCTGGGACGGATTCTGATCCTTCTGTGAAGCCTGTGCCCATCGACAATGCAGAGTTAGGCATGTTTGCCAAGGCGCTGAACAAGCTGGAGGCCGTCCGTTATGCGACCGAAGAGGAGCGCGAAAGGGTGCCCGCCCTTGCCACAGAGCCGGAGGCTCGTATTTTGATTTATGAGAATGTCATCGGAACGCCTGCCTACGCGCTTCATCTCAGTGCGCCTGTGAACAACATGTATCGTTATGCTTTGACGCAGACCCGTGGGGCTGACGGTAACATGGTGCCGGGAGCCGTGTTCTTGATGACGGAATCGCTGGCGCGCTTTTTGCTCGGGGATTTGACTCAGTCGCCTTAAACCTTAGAAATCGGGATTTGTGTCCATGCTAAAACTTCAGCGCGAGGGTGTCATCCACGGGTTTGCTCCATGGCCTGGGTGGGTCGCGTTTTGCGGATTTATGGCATAAGCCAGGGGGCAACGCCCCCTGCGGCGCTATTTGCGCGGCGTATTTTGCAACGCAAAATAGACGCGCAACGCAAGGCGTATGGCGGCCGTAAAGGCCGGCATAGCCGCGCCAATACGCGCCTGCCCCCACGGCGCTATGCCTCGGGCGTTCTGCGAACGCCGCTTCGGCATACGCGCCTTTTGAAAGTTGGCCCATCGGCAGCAGATTTTTGCCATTGAGGACGGCTAAATTCGATTTTTTAGGCATGCGAGTATTTCGGTGACGTCATAAAGTTGCGAATTGAATTCGGAGTATGGTATTGTGTACAGTGGCTTATTGTGTATCGTAAGTTACCAAGTGTAATTTTCGTTGCTGTTTTTGATTTGTTTCTCATGAGATTCGGAACGCACCAATAATATGAGTCAGCCAGAACCTTTTGGAAAATACCTTCTGCTTGGTCAGGTCGCAGTCGGCGGCATGGCAGAGATTTATAAAGCTCGCTACGCTGATCCAAGCATGCCCCAGATAGATATCGCGCTCAAACGCATCTTGCCTTCCTATACCGAAGACGAAGGCTTCGTGACGATGTTCAAAGATGAAGGCAATATCGCCATTCGCCTGAAACATCCCAATATTGTGAATATTTATGAAGTCGGCGAAGTCAACGGCGACTGGTATATTGCCATGGAATATATCCAGGGCACGGATATGCGCGTCCTGAGCGATGCCTGCGAACGCTATCACCGACGTTTTACCAATACACAGATTGCACGTATCATCTGTGAAACCGCCAAAGCACTCGATTATGCGCATGCATGCACTGCTGCAGATGGTACGCCGCTCAATATCGTTCACCGCGATTGCACTCCCCATAACATCATGGTGTCGCATACCGGCGAAGTGAAATTGATGGACTTTGGTATCGCTAAAGCTGCTTCCCGTGCCACAAAAACTCGCGTGGGTACCGTTAAAGGTAAAAGCAGCTATATGAGCCCTGAACAGGCTCGCGGCAAACAGCTCGACGGCCGCAGCGATATGTTTACACTTGGTACTGTCGCCTGGGAATTGCTGACTGGCTACCGACTGTTCAAGGCAAACAGCGATTTCGATATTTTGACAAAAGTTCTCAAGTCGGAAATCCATCACCCCACCGAGCTCGACTCCAATGTGCCGCAAGATTTGGGCGATATCATCATGAAAACCCTCGAACGCGATCGCGATATGCGTTACGCCTCATGCGGTCAGTTGGCACAAGCCCTCGAAAGCTGGCTCGCAGTGAACAGCGACAGATCGGATCAGCGACTCGGTGACGTTGTCATGTGCCTGCAAAATAAACGCGGTCACTCTTTCTCGGAATTGCCCGAGTATCATCCCGGAGAATCGCAGTTCAATTATTCTAACGGCGAATTTGTTCGTAAAGCCGGCGCTGCACCCCTGCCGATGTCTTATTCTTCCCCGCAACAGGCAGCCGTTTCGGCACCTGCAATGCCCGTTGCTCCCGCCGCCCCCACACCAGCCGCTTTCCCACAGACAGGATTTCCAGATCCCGGTATGGGACAGGCAAATGCACAGGCACCGCGCTTGACGATGGGATACATCATCGGCTTCGTTGGATTGTCGTTTGCTTCTATCTGTGCTATTTTTTTCAGCTTGTGGATGGGGTTAGGAGATGCTGAAGAACTCCCTGTCTATGAAGCTCCAGAAGCTCTCGTCAATTTCAA
>JAGBXG010000253.1 GCA_017629415.1 Pseudomonadota bacterium
AAAGTTCAACCGTAATTGCGGCACCGGATTTTGGGCTCGACAGCTATCATGATGATGCCACCAACACGATAAAATCTCTGATTCCGAGTTTGATTGCAACGATATGGCCCTTATGGGAATATGAAAACAATTATAATCGCAATCTTATTTTACGTTTGATGAATTATACAGAGTTTTGGGATGATGCCAAATTAACGCAAATGAGTCTTGAATCAGGTCGCGAATATTGGCCACTTTCGCATGCATTGTATTGGAACAGGCCGTTGCCTGATGATTATCCCTTGTGGCGCATGCATGCGATACTTTCAACGGCGCCTTGCGACGGTCCGTGTCATGGCGATACTTGCATCAATCCTACGCCGGGATGGATGGGCGATAACTATTTTGCATCTCCTAATCTTCGTATTGGGTTTGCACATACTTCGGGAGATTATAATGGTTTAGATTATCTTATAGGATATCCATTATATCTTTTGGCTTATGCACAAAAAACAGGACGCGGATATACGCAGAAAATGCCGGAATTCGATACAACCGGTCATTTGTTGCAGGATTGGATGAACGGCTCTAAGCTTCCCAGTGAATATCGCGTTTCTGAGAACATCGGGGATATGCAGCTGATGTTTTGCGGTCGTCCTTTTGCGGATTGGATTCGTGATAATGCTTTGGGATTATCTGATATTTATATTCAAAACATGCGCTGGCAATGTCAAATGGATGGTGTATGTCAGATATCGAAGGACAACAATCCTTATATGCATACTCATGCGCTTATTATTGGCACAGATGGCAATGATATATTTGATATTCCCAAAGGTTATCATCATTGCATTGCAGGGATGGGCGGCGATGATACGATTAAGGCAGCGGAAGGCATGCATTTTATTGAAGGCGGCAGTGGCAAGGATACGATTCAGACAAGCGGTCCTCATGTGACGATATATGGCGGCGATGGCGATGACAAGATCTATCCGGGCTCAGGATATCATCTCGTCGATGCCGGTTCAGGCAATGACTGGGTTGACAGCAGCAGTTATCAGGGCACATATTTGTTCTTTGGCGGAGATGGCCATGATACTTTACGTGTCGGTGGTGGCAGTCATACCCTTGTCGGTGGCCCTGGCAATGATATCCTTGAGGGCGGCAGCGGTGACAACATTGTCTGGGGAAACGCCGGTCACGATAAAATCCAAATGGGTGGCGGCGACAATATCATTTATCCAGGCGACGGTCATGCCTTTATTCATGTCGGTAATGGTGATAATTCGATTCAAACCGTTTCTCCACAGAATGACAACGTTTACATTTGCTTTGGGACGGGCAAAAATTCGGTTTATGCTGGCTGGTCTTCGACCTCCTATTGTTCAGCAGTACAAAATTCCGACATTCATCAATATTCATGCCGTCCTACACTGACCGCTGAAGACTGTACGCAAAGTGCTTATGAAAATTGGAATTTTTAAGCCCGGCTATTGGCTTTGCCAATACGCCGCGCTGTGAACGCCGCTATGGCTTTCGCCATACGCGGCGTTTCTTTTTGGGAGTGTTGCCCCAAAACATGCCAAGAGACGTTATTCAGGGCGTCCACAAAGTTTTTTTGGGGGGGGAGCCTCCTCAAATCCTACGGCGTCCACAATGGCGATTTACGGAGTTTATGGGTATGGCGTGACTGTTTTATGATATTTGGGATCTAAATTGAGGCTAATTTGAAGATTTTTTGTAAAAAAAATGAATTTTTGCATCATTTTGAAAAATTTGCCCCATTTATATTCATGTAAGGCACAGAGCTGTTTCATCATACAGAAATCAGCTTTTTTAATGATTTTGATAAATGGAGGGCAATGATGTCTGAAATGGATCAGTTAACCAAAGAACTCATGTCAGATCCTCATGTGTTTGCAGACGCATTTAATTTATTGCTTTACGATGGAAATCCCATGATTCGACCTGAAAAATTAACGTTAAATCATGGTATTTATGATTTGGAATCTTCTGAACATAAATCAGGACAGGTGTCGGACAGTGGAGAAGATGCTGGCAATTGCGATGCGATATTGGGTGCATCTTCAGAAGCGAAGGTTCGTCAAGAACATGTGTTTGAGGATTCTTCTGAAGTTTTGCTTTTGCCGGATGATCCTGTTTTGCGTCTTGTTGAAGAAAATCTCGAAACGCAGAACCAGATTCAACTTGAGCGACTTCGCGATATTTTAAAACGCTGTATTTGGATGTCAGATAATGCACACCATTATTTGATGATGGGGATTGAAAACCAGACAGATGTACACTATCTCATGCCGCTCAGAACCATGCTTTATGATGCATTGACTTATGCACGA
>JAGBXG010000027.1 GCA_017629415.1 Pseudomonadota bacterium
CATGATCATGCCACTGGAGGGCGGCAACGACGCACGTATGCTTTACCTCCAGGAAGGCAATACGCTGCTTTCAGAAGCCGAAATCCTCAAAATCGTGCGCAACCGCGTCTATATGAAACGCATCACGCAAAACGATCGGCTCGAATATATCGACGTCCGAACCACTGAAGAGGAATTGGACGAGGCTAAGAAAAACCTCGAGAAAATCGCGGAAAAAGCCGCTGAAAAAGAAAAAGCCGCCGCTGCCGCCGCAGCGGCCGCTGAAACGGCCAAAAATAATGCCGCCGCTGCCTCCGGTGAACTCGTCAAAAAAGTCGGCACAGATACCTATCAGGTGTCGAAAGAAACGGTGGAAACCATCCGCAAAAACCCTAAAGAATTGCAGCGTAATACCGCCAAATATGGACCCATGCCTAAAGTACAGCCCGTGTACAAAGGCGGCAATATCGGCGGCTTCCGTCTCTTGGGCGTAGAAAGCGATTCGGTTTATGCCCAGCTAGGCCTCAAGTCAGGTGACACCATTCTCAATGTCAACGGCACTGCCATCGAAGGACCGCAGCAAGCCATGGCACTGCTCGATGCCTTTAACGGCGAAGATGTCATCCTCAAAATCAATCGAAGCGGACAGGAAAAGACCCTGACGTTCCAACTCAAATAAACAGACAAAACTGAAATACTTGGCACACTGTTGCCCAAATATGGATTTGCGATTTTTGAACAGTCCGGCTTAAACGCAGGACACATTAAGTATAACGATAGAGACACATGAAAATGCACAAAACGTTGAGAACATTCACGATCATGGCGGCGATGTCTTTGAGTTTCGGATTGGCGCAGCTACAAGCGCCTGCCGTTGCCTGGGCACAAAATGCCGACGAAGAAGCTCAAATTGCCGAAAATGACGCGCGGCGTTCTCAGCCAGGCGTGGTGAAACGTGAAGCACCGGGCGGCGAAGAAAATACTGCCGCTACCGGCGCGGAAAATGCCGAAAATAACGGGCAGGAAAAAGGTGTCGAAGGCGGTGTTATCTTTGGCGAATCCCTAGACTTTGAGCAGAATTTCGGCAAAGATTTCGGCGTGAAGGCTTCACCCAAAAATCTTAAAATCACACTCGATTTCCGTGATGCCGAACTCAGCGATGTCGTCAAACTCATGAGCGCACAGACCGGCCGTAATTTTATCATCGCCGACTCTTTGCGCGCAGGTAAAAAAATTACCATCATCAGCCCCAATCCTGTCACACAGGCTGAAGCTTATCAGGCATTTTTAGCCGCTCTTCAGATGAACGGTCTCACCATCGTTCAGAGCGGCAAATTCTATAAAATTGTCGAATTGAATAACGGCGTCAAGGAACCGATTCCCGCCACGTTCGGCGATGTCAGCATCCCCAAGAATGATGCACTCGTCACGCATATTGCCACACTCGATTACATCGATGTCGCACAGATCAAACCCGTGCTTGATCAGCTTAAAACTGCCAACGGCGTAATCGTCGAATATGCGGCTTCTAACTCTTTGATCATTACGGACACCGGTAATTCCGTCAACCGTATGCTCTCGTTTATCAAGAAAATGGATAACGACAGCAGCGACGGCGAAAAAATTTGGGTCTATCCCGTGCAGTACGCTTCCGTCAGTGATCTCGAGCAGCTTCTGACTCAAGTCTTCCAGATTCAAAAAAGCTCCGGAAACCGCAATAACCGTAACAATGCCAATAATAACAATGCCGATGGCGGCGGCGAACTCAATGTCAGTCAGGTCGTGGCCGATGAACGCACCAATAAGCTGATTATCGTGGCCGATGAACGCAGCTACGAAAAAATGAAACGCCTCATCCTGAAACTCGACGTCGAAATCCCTGATTCGGGCAAAATCAATGTCGTGCATCTGCAAAATTCAGAAGCTCAGGAAATCTATCAGGCGCTCAATCAGATTATTTCGGACATGTCGTCCAAAAATAACAACAACCGAAATAACAATCAGAACAGCCAGCGTACCCTGCAGGGCGACGATATCAGCGTGGTTTCAAGCGAATCGACAAACGACTTGATCGTCGTGGCCAGCCCGCGAGATTTTTTGGCTATCAAAAATGTGATCAAGGAACTCGACAGACCGCGTCGTCAGGTCTTTGTCGAAGCCGTCATCATGGAAGTCAGTCTCGAACGTTCCAGAAGTCTTGGCATCGCCATGCACGGCGGCAATGTGTTCGACACGGGCAGCGGCGATGGTTACTTTGCCGGTCGTACCGAACTCAATTCACTGCAAAGCCTTTCGCCGGCTGCCATGTTCCTGGGATCTGGCAGTACACCGGGTTTCTTGATGGCGCTTGCCGGTCCTTCGCTTGAAATTGCCGGTCTGAGCATTCCCGGTATCGGTGCCGTTATCAATGCTTTGCAAACCAATACCGATGTCAACGTGCTTTCAACGCCGACGATTTTAACCCTCGATAATCAGGAAGCTGAAATCAGCGTCGGTGAACGTATTCCTTATGTCACCAATACTGGTTCCAACTACTCATCGTTGCTCAATGGTGTAGCCGGCGGCGATACGACGGCGGCACTTGGCAGTTTGCTTTCGGGCTATGGCACGTCTATTGAACGCGTCGATGTTGCCTTGACCTTGACCATTAAGCCTCAGATTAACGAAGGCGGCACCGTTCGCCTCGATATTCAGGACGAAATTGAAGAAGTTA
>JAGBXG010000254.1 GCA_017629415.1 Pseudomonadota bacterium
AATGACGTCCGTCATTGAGTGTGCAATAAATATCATATGTGCAATAAATATCCTAAATAACACACCTTTCCTGACGGCTATCTCCTAAAATCTCTTTGTCGCGATACTCGAGGTCTTGAACAACAAATTCCCCCTCAAATAAGGCATTTAAAAAGCCAATAAGAAGCCTTTTGTTGCTTTCTTGTCCAAAAATCCGCTTAAATCCAAAATCTGTAAAAGGATTGATAAACTGGCTCATGATGTTTTCCTTATGAATTGCCTTGGGTTGCAAAGAAGACGTGATGTGGTTGCAATCAATATATGGGGCAATTTTTTGAAAAACGGCCAAATTTTTAAAAAAATGAATTTTTATGCTGAGTTTGTTGAGAAATGGCTGTTTCAGCATGACAAACGCGGCGCGTATGCCGCTTGCGGCATAGCGAAGCGCGAAACGGCGCGTATGCCGCTTGCGGCATAGCGCCGAAGGGGTATATGCACTTTATAAAAGGGTAAAAAAACATCAGAAAATGGGGAAGAGTCGTGGGGATTGAGCATGGAAACTTGCTGAAGTCGAAGCGGCAGTAACCTGGAAAATTGGCTGTTTTTTATCGTTGTGAGACAATACGGAAAGTATGCGGTTATTCCGCCATAGAGCCACAGGAAGGTTAAGATGGTAGCAGCAAAGCATTTAGAAGAGCACGATCCTGCATCAGATTTTCAGACAGGACATGTATTTGGCGATCGTTTCAGGGTGGAACGTTTGATTGCAGCCGGCGGGATGGGGTTTGTGTATTTGGCGACAGACTTGGAGCAGCAGCAGCTGGTGGCGCTTAAGATTATGCGTTCGGCGTTGCAGCGCGATCCGGTGGCGATTAAGCGATTTAAGCGCGAAGTGCGTACGATTAAGCGTCTGATGCATCCGAATACGATTGAACTCATTGATTATGGTGTGACTGAAGATGGGTTCATGTTTTTGGTGATGGAATGGCTTCATGGCAAAGATCTCCGTGAGATTATGCGTATTAAGCGGCGTCTTTCGCCCATTACGACGACTCGCGTGGCGCTTCAGGTTGCCTGGAGTTTGTCGGAAGCGCACATGAAGGGGATTATTCATCGCGATTTGAAGCCTGAGAATATTTTTATCATGCACAATCCTGGTCCGCATTTGAGGATCAAAGTGGTGGATTTTGGATTGGCGAAGGTGGTGAGCGGTCCGGAATGTGGCGAGCAGATTACGCGCGGTGGTGTGGTATGCGGGACGCCTGAGTATATGAGTCCCGAGCAGGCCAAAGGCGAGACGCTGGATGGCCGGAGCGATATTTACGCGTTGGGGTGTGTGATGTATGCGATGCTGGAAGGGGATGCCCCTTTCCGTGGCAAGAAGGCTTTAGATGTGGCGATGATGCATATCAACAAGCCGTTTCCGCAGCTCAATGAGAAGGTTCCGGCGGCGCTTCGTGAAATCATTATGAAATGCGTGGAGAAGCGTTCGGCGGATCGTTATCAGAATGTGAATGAACTGGCTTCGGCTTTGGAGGCATTTTTGGATCCGATTGAATGCCGTCGCCGCGAGCCTGGGGATGCCTGGACGGTTCGCCGTTCAACGCCGCCTGGCGCTCAGCCCATCAAGGCAGCTGAAATTCCTGATATGGCTGCGAGTTCGCGAGTGTCTGAAAATGCCATACCGGCAACGAATCAGGTTAAGGGAGCAAGTCGGACAAAGAGTACCGGTTTGACGCCGAGTGCTCAGCTGGCGGTTCGACGTGTGAAATCCACGCAGTTGGCGCAGGAGCGTGTTCATCGCAAGCCGTTGAACAGTCAGTGTGTGCGTCTCAAAACGTCACCGACGCTGCAAAGTCATTCCCGGCTGAACAAAGCACAGGAAGCGAATAAGAAAGATGGATTTTTGCAGCGTTGTCTGGATCGTATTCTGTAAATTGATGGGGTCGCGCAGGCTATGTCGCGCGGGCTTGAAGCCCGCGTCTCCATACGCCGTGCGCATCGCGGCTATGCCCGTTGCCTTCGGCACGGTCATACGCCGCTTTTTTTATTTTTGCGGTGTTCAGATGCAGGAACATGAAATCATTGCAGCCATAGAAAAGTGTTTTCCGTGTCGGTCGGACATTTCGCCGTGCGGTATTGGAGATGACTGTGCCGTACTGTGTGATGGCCTGGTTTTGCTGACGACAGATGCCTCGGTTGAAGGCGTACATTTTGATTTATCCTGGATGACGGCTGCGGATGCAGCCTATCGCTGTATGACTTCTAATGTGAGTGATGTGGCGGCGATGGGGGCTTTTGCCGGTCCATTCAGTTTGGCTTTGGGATTGCCGCCGGGGATGTCAGATGACGATATTTTGTCTGTGATTGAGGCCTTTCGGCGGTGCATTGACGATCATGGGCTTCATGATTGCTGGCTGATTGGGGGGGATGTCGTACGCAGTCCGGTATTGATGTTTTCTGTGACGGTTTTAGGCAAGCGTCCGGCATGGCCGATGGTTTACCGCTCGGGGGCATGTCCGGGACACCGGATATTGGCGTTGGGGCATTTGGGCATGTCGGCGGCAGGTTTGGCTTTATGTCAGTGCAATATGCATGGTGATGGTTTGCCGGAGTATGCGCCGTTTTTAAAAACATTTCGACGGCCTTTAGCGTTGACTCAATTAGGGCCTGCATTGGCTCGCGAGGGGCTTGTATCGGCAATGATGGACACTTCGGATGGGGTGCGCACGGATTTACCTCGGCTTTTAGTGCAAAGTGGTTGTGGTGCTGAACTTGAAATCAGCGCTTTGGAGCCGTCCGCAGAGCTGTTGGCATTAGGGCAGACGTTGGGGGTTGATCCGCGTGATTGGATGATGTGCGGTGGCGAGGATTTTGGATTGCTCATGACCGCAGAAGCAAAATATGTTAAAAGGATAGAACGGCTTGCAGTTGAGCATGGCGTGCCATGTTTCGATATTGGCATTTGTACGGCATCGCGGGCAGTAAACTGGCTTGAACAAGGGCAACAGAGCTTGCGGATGGATCAGAGTTTTTTGCATTTTTGAGAGTAATTTATGACTGACAGACTGGCACAGATGGCAGAACGCATTGCGCGTCAGACTCGGATTGATGAAATTTTTGTGGATCCCGTCTGGAGTAATCATGTGGATGTTCCGTTGATAGAGCTTTGTCTGGCGCAGAATCAGCCTCAGGTTCCTGTTATTTTGATGCCTGAGCTTAGATTTAAATCATTGTTGAAATGCTTGGTCGAGAGCTTGCCGCGTTTGGGCAAAGTGATGATCGTAGATGAAACGAATACGCGGTTTGATGGCTTGAAAAAAAGTGTTCAAAAAGCCGGTTTGAATCTCTATTTTTCTGCTCAGGAAGTGGGCGCGCTCAATTATGCCGATAATATTTTTCACTTTGTGCTTACAGAACTTGGGCTTTCGACCTTATGCCGGTCAGATGTTGTACTTCCGGCTTATCGTCGTGTCCTCAAGCCTGAAGGCCGGTTGTTATGGAGTGCGCCGACAACAGGGTCTTTCGATGCGTTTATCGATATTTTTGAAGAATGTCTGTTTAAGCTGTGTCCATCGGAATGTTCTGAAATCATGGATACGATTCGCACGAGTATGACATTGGAGCGCATGGCTGAAAGCATTGATATGTCTGGTCTGATATTGGATAGCCATATTTCGACAAAATTTGAACTTGAATTTCCCAACGTAGAACAGTTGCTTTTTTCGACATTGGTGGAGTCGCATTATCTCGGTTATTGTCTGCAGCTTTGTGATCCGAAGATAGATCAGAAAGCCCTTTTGACGCTTCTCGTGCGCGCATTTCATCATTATTTTCAGGGTTCATCGATTTGTGTGCCGATGCACATGGCGATTTTTTCAGCCCGTAAGGCTTAATACGCAATTATGACAGTTAAAATTCACGTGGATGAACGGTGTGAATACCGTTTGCGTCGGGGCATGCCTTGGATTTTTTCAAAGCATGCAGATTTTGGGCAAGCACGTCCGGAAGCAGGGGAGATTGTTGCGGTTTACGGTAAGCGCAATCAATGTGTCAAAGTGGGGCTGTATGATCCGCATAGTCCGATTCCAGTCAGGATTTTAGGTGCGCCGACACAGTTTGATGCCGGTTATATGGCGGCGCGGTTCGCAGAAGCATTGAAAGTGCGTGCCGAAGCGCAGATTTGCGATGCTCATACGAATGGCATTCGATTGCTGAGCGGTGAAAGCGAAGGTTTGCCCGGACTGGTCATAGATGCATTTGCAGGGACTTGGGTTTTAAAAGTGTATTCTGCCTGTTGGCTGCCGCATCTCTCCACGATGTTAGATGTCTTAAAATCGCATTGCGAAAGCCAGCCGAATGCCGTGGCTTTAGCTGCATACGCGATACATCCCACGCGTGTGATTTTGCGTTTTGGCCGTGAATGTCGTCCGCATTTTGAGCGTGCAGGGTACCATGAAGGCAGTCTCGTTTATGGGAATGATGAAACCCCATATGCCGAATTTTTAGAATTTGGAGCCAAATTTCATGCCCAGGTTTTTAAGGGGCAGAAAACGGGATTTTTCTTGGATCAGCGTTTGAATCGTCAGCTTGTGCGCAGTTTAAGCAAAGGGAAAAAAGTTCTGGATATTTGCTGTTATTCGGGGGGATTTTCGTTAAACGCTGCTTTAGGGGGTGCCCATTCGGTCTGGAGTTTGGACGGTGATCGTCATGCCCTTGATCTCGTGGACAGGCATTATGCTTTGAATGCTGAAAATGCAAATGTGGCAGCGGCAGAACACGTCCTTCAGCGTGATGATATGTTCAAATGGCTTGAAAAAGCCAAAAGCAAACGGCAGCAATTTGATCTTGTGATTGCCGATCCGCCGAGTTTTGCATCGTCACAGGCTCAGATACCTACGGCAGAAAAGGCGTATATGCGGTTGTTCGCAGCAGCGGCAGATTGTGTCAAATCAAGAGGGCAGATTTTATGCTGTTCCTGTTCATCTCATATTGGAAGTGAAAAGTTTGCGGAGCTCGTGCGCCGTACGTTGATGCATCGCACGGTGGAATCTGTTGATTATACGGGACTTCCTGCGGATCATGTGGCCAAATTTGCTGAAGCGCGTTACCTGAAAGCCTGGCTCGTGACTGTGAAATAAGACCTTTGGATGGGGACTTGGTTTCTTGAATGGATGGGCACAGAGGCGACATTTTTATGAAGAAACTCAAGTGCAGGCATACATGGAATATGCTGCCGAATTTTTTTGCTTTTTTTGATGGTATAAACTGATGACATCTATACGTGCGATTTTACCTTCTGAACTTGAAACGATACTTGTCGAAGAACTTGGGGAAAAGAAGTTCCGTACAGCACAGATCTTACGATGGATTTTTGTCGAACGAGCGGAATCCTGGGATGATATGACCAATGTTTCGAAGGCATTGCGTTCAAAGCTGGCGGAACGTTTTGAGTTTTCGCCGCTTCCTGTGCCTGAAGAGCATATTGCTAAAGACGGCACGAATAAAATTGCGTTCAAATTGGCCGATGATAGTGTGGTAGAAGCTGTTTTAATTCCGACAGAAGACCGTTTGACATTGTGTGTATCTTCTCAAGTTGGCTGTAAATTCAATTGTGCTTTTTGCCGCACAGCGACACTTGGATTTTTCCGCAGCCTGACCGCAGAAGAAATCATTATGCAGGTACTTGTGGCACAAAAGGTTGCCGACAGGCGCATCACAAATCTCGTATTTATGGGTATGGGTGAGCCACTGGACAATTATGACAATGTTGTGCGCGCACTTCGTATTTTACTGGATCCGCAGTGTTTTGATTATTCGCGGCGTAAAATTACACTTTCAACGGTAGGGCATGTTCCCGGATTGAATGCGCTTGCTGCGGAAGGACTTGGCATTAATTTGGCCATCAGTTTACATGCGGCCAGTGATGAGCTGCGTTCTCAGATTATGCCTGCTAACCGTATTTGGGGGCTTGATGAGTTATTTGCAACACTCAAAAAATTCCCGCTTGATCAGCGTCAGCGCATTACATTTGAATATATTATTATTAAAAATCTCAATCACAGTGCTCATGATGCGAATTTGCTCGTCAAACGTTTGCATGGCATTCCTTCAAAAGTGAATCTCATTGGATTTAATTGCTTTGACGGATGTAAATTCTTGTCGCCGGATGATGCCGATATCATTGAATTTCAAGAAAAACTGCTCAAAAAAGGGCTTTCGACATCGATTCGTTTAGCGCGAGGAGATGATGAGCTCGCTGCATGCGGTCAGCTGGGTCAAAAGGGTCGGCAAGCGTAAGGATATGAGTCATTGAGCGTTGAGTTTAATCCCTTTTGAATCAAAGAGTGATGATGGTGTCTTCTTCTGTTCGTGTGAATTTTGCAAGTGATTATAATAATGGTGCGCATCCTGAGATATTGCAACGTTTGTGTGCTTTAAATGAAGGAAAACATGCGGGGTATGGGGAAGATATATACTGCCGGCGTGCTTCAGAAAAGATTCGCAGGATTTGTCAGGCACCAGATGCAGATGTTTTCTTTCTGATGGGCGGCACCCAAACAAATGCAGTAGTGATTCATGCTTTGCTTCATCAAACAGAGGGTGTCATATCTGCCGATACAGGGCATATTCATGTCCATGAGGCAGGTGCCATTGAAGCGACGGGGCATTGCGTCATTTCACTGCCTCAATACCAGGGTAAGCTTAACGCATTGGATGTGGCAGCCTGTATTCAGGCATTTGAAAATGATGCCAGTCGTGATCATGTGGTTGCGCCGGGCATGGTATATATTTCACAGCCTACCGAATTTGGAACCTTATATACGCTCAAAGAGCTAGAGGCATTGGCAGAGGTATGTCGACGGTATGATGTTCCGCTTTATATGGATGGAGCACGTTTAGGCTATGCTTTGGCGTCTCCTCAATGCGATATGACGATGGCTGATATTGCGCGTTTATGTGATGCTTTTTATATTGGCGGCACAAAACAAGGGGCCTTGTGTGGCGAAGCTGTTGTCTTTCCATGTCATACTCCAAAACGTTTTAAATCTAGTATGAAACAACATGGTGCTCTTTTGGCAAAGGGGCATCTTATTGGCATTCAATTTGATACTTTATTCGAAAATCATCTTTATTTTGATATGAGCCATCATGCCATCTGTATGGCACAAAAAATGATAAAAGTTTTTGAAAAGTATCATTTGCCGTTCTATCTTTTATCGCCGACAAATCAGCAGTTTATTTTATTGAAAAACAAACAAGTGCTTCAATTATCCTCATCCGTAGATTTTACAATTTGGGATTCTTATGATGATGAGCATAAAATTGTTAGATTTGTAACAAGCTGGGCGACGACAGAAGACGAAATTGAACGCTTGGCAGAATATATACAAGATTTATCCATATAATTTTTTATCTATCTCATGAATAGATATTATAAAACCCGTCCTCAATTGGGACGGTTTTTCATTGTCATGAAAAAACCGTCCACAACCGGGACGGTTTTTCATTTTAAAAAATGAGAATGGATTATTTTACAAATTCGTATCTGTCGTTGAGTTCAAGGAAGTTCAGGAAACGGAGATATTCGTCACGATCCACGATAGAGAAGACTTTCTCTTTCAGTGTAATCAGGTTTTTATCAACGAGTTTATCCAAACATTTGGAGAGTTCGACATCATCCATGCCCAGGATGCCTGCCAAATCATCGGGCAATGTGGCTTTATTGGGAGCTTCGGAATTATCAATTTCGTGACGGAGTTGCAACATGACGCGTCCAAGTGAATTGCGCATCTGCATGGCTGAAAGACGGAATTGTGCTTCGTTCAATCTGCCGGCAAGTTTTTTGAGCATGCGAACGGAAAGTTCACCGTTGCCTCTGATCATATTTTCGAATTGTGCGGCATCAATGATCAAAAGCCGAGCAGTTTCTTCAACCGTAGCAGTCACAGGCTGGGCGCAATTGGTGACAAGAGCAAGTTCGCCACAAAAATCACCAGGGCCCAACATCTCAATGACGATTTCTTCAGAACAAACGCGTTTGGTCAGTTTGATGCGGCCATCATTAATAATCCATAATTTCGAACCCGGATCACCCTCATAAAAGAGAACTGTACCAGATTCAAAGGTTTTGCCGTGTCTTTCTAACGCTTGCTCTTTATCCATAACTTAACCTGTAAAAGACCAATGAAGTTAAATAACCCTTAAAACAAAAAATCGAAGCATCAACGTGATATGTCAAAATTTGTCACGCGAATGCGCGGTGTGTCTAGCACAAATTTGTAACAACTTAAACTGAAAACACCACGTTTTTGCACCTTCAAAATGATTCTCCGGGCCCAAAATGGTCTGAAATTCGCCTTTAAATCATTCTCAGAGTAACCATACACAATGGGAGCGAACTTTATGTTCGACAATTTTGGAGGCTAGCTACCATGAAAAAATACCGTTTTACGACTCTTTGTCTTGCTGTGGCTGCAACGTTTGCACATGCTGGCAACGTCATGGCGCAATCTGATGATGGCGTACTTTTGGCTTATGAAAACTCACAAAAAGACAGCATCACGACTGCAGATGACGAAATTTTTGCTGCCTTGCAGGCACTCGATGAAGTCGGAGCTATCATCAAAGCTGAGCATCAGGAAGGCAAATCGCAATCAAATACGCAAAACGATAAAGTGGATGTCGATGCCTTGTTGGCAGCCGTCAATCAACCGGCTGAACCCATGAAATCATTTCGTGTCGATGATCCCATTCCTGACATGTCAGAACAAGCCGCGCCCAAACACGATATTCAGACGGCGCCTGCGAAATCCGAATCGATAGCCGCCGCTCCCAAGCACGATATTCAGACGGCGCCTGCGAAAGTTGAGTCGCTAGCCGCCGCGCCCAAACACGATATTCAGACGGCTCCTGCGAAAGTTGAGTCGCTAGCCGCTGCTCCCAAACACGATATTCAGACGGCCCCTGCGAAAGTTGAGTCGCTAGCCGCCGCTCCCAAGCACGATATTCAGACGGCCCCTGCAAAAGTTGAGTCGTTAGCCGCCGCTCCCAGACACGATATTCAGACGGCCCCTGCAAAAGTTCAACCG
>JAGBXG010000255.1 GCA_017629415.1 Pseudomonadota bacterium
GGCAGGGGGACGCCCCCTGCGGCGCTTTGGGCGCAGCGTATGGAGGCCGCAGGCCGACATAGCTGCGCGGCGTGGGCGTAGGGAGGCTGAAAGCCGACATAGCCGCGCGCCCATACGCGCCTACCCCCTGCGGCGCTTTGGTCTTTCAGCCCATACGCGCCTTTTATGTTAACTCACGGATGGCCGCCATGAAACGGTGTCCGTGATGACGATGTTTGGAACAATGCCTGACGCTATGCCACGATTTGATGATGCTCTGAAAGCCCTGGGGACGGTTTTTCGGCTTCCCGGATTCCGCGAAGGGCAGGAAGATATCGTGCGCGGTGTTTTGGAAGGGCATGATACGTTGGCCGTGATGCCAACGGGAAGCGGCAAAAGTTTGTGCTATCAGCTGCCCGGTTTTGTGATGCCCGGGATTACGCTTGTTATCAGTCCGCTGATTGCTTTGATGAAAGATCAGGTCGATTCGCTGTTGGCAAAAGGCATTCGTGCGGTCAATCTGCATTCGGGGATGCAGTATGCTGAACAGCAGGCTGTTTTGGATGATGTACTGGCTCAGCGCGTCAAGTTTTTGTTTGTAGCGCCGGAACGCATGCGAAATTCTGCTTTTCAGGGGCTTTTGCAACAAATTCAGATTGGTTTGCTGGCGGTGGATGAGGCACATTGTATCAGTCAGTGGGGACATGATTTCAGACCGGATTACCGTCGGATTGGTGCACTTCGTCAGGTGTTGGGCTGTCCCGTGACGATTGCATTGACGGCGACGGCTTCGCCTGCCGTCCAGCATGATATTGTTGAACAGCTGCAGCTCAATCGCCCTAAAACACATATTTTGGGATTTGACCGCGTCAATTTGCGTTTTGGGGTGAAAGTCATTCGCCGCGATGCCGAAAAAATGGACTATGCTCTGGAATTTGTCCGGGCGCGGATTCAGCAACGGTGCGGTTTTAAGCGCAGTGTGCCTGGATGCGGCATTATTTATGCCCCCACGATTCAAATGGCCGAGTCGGTCGGCAATTTTTTGAATGATCATGGCATTCGTGCGGGGGTTTATCATGCGCGTTTGTCGCCTGCGATGCGGTCGCGCGTCCAGGAACAGTTTATGAACGACGAATTCCATTGCCTGATTGCGACAACCGCTTTCGGCATGGGGGTTGATAAACCCGATATCCGCTATGTTCTTCATCTGGCGATGAGTTCGTCTGTCGAGGCTTATACCCAAGAGTCCGGACGAGCCGGGCGTGACCGCAAACCGGCGGAATGTATGATGCTGTATTCGGGGAAAGATATTAAATTGCAGCAATTTTTCATTGAAAAAGGCTGCCCCGATTTGACCGTTTACCGCACCATTTTCGATGCTTTTGCTCAAGCCTCAGGGTCAAAGTCGCCGATGCCGGGAACACGCATGGATTTGAATCAGCTGCAGGATCTCTTTGAAAAAAAAGATCATTCCCTGCTCGATGCAGCCCTGAGAAAACTGCGTGCCAGCGATATGCTCGATGTGGCGGCAGATAATTCAATTGTCTGGCGGCGGATAACGCCGGACGGTTTGCTCAAAACCCTGGATGCGGAAAATCGGGCCCAGCGAAAGGCTAATGAAGCACATCTCAAGGCTTTGACACGCTATGTTTTTGAAGAAAACTGCCGGACAAAATTTATTTTGGATTACTTCGGCAGCCGCGAAGGCAAAAGTTTTAAAAAATGTCATCACTGCGATCTTTGCAAGGCGATGCCTGTCAAGCCGGAACCGGGTACGCCCGGGGCTTTTCCGCCCGACCCTTGTCATCATGTTATCCTGAAAATTTTGACGACAGTTGGGCGTTGTGAAAAAGCCAGTTTACCTGTCAATGCCAGGCAGGCAGCTTCGATTTTGACGGGATCGACAGGAGAACCTGCTTTTAGCGGTATTTCGACATTCGGATTGATGGAATATATGGATCCGGCGGAGATTTTAGTGCTATGCGCCGTCATCCGTGATGCCGGTTTGCTGGCACAACATTCTATGGGATGGCTGACGTTAACAACGGCAGGCATCAAAACGATTACTGCCAAATCTTTGGAAGCTTTTCCGCCTACATTGCAGCGTTATATGCGTCTCCGGTTCCCTAATGCTGCCGGATGATGCTTCTTCTTTTTCATGCGTTATGGGATTTAAAGTGCTCTGTTCCACCGCAGTGGAAACGCTGAAATGGATACACAATAGGGATATTTATGCGTACATCTCTCAAAAATTCTCGCCGGATCGTCTTAAAAGTCGGTTCTGCGGTACTTACGCGATCATCGGATAAGGCACTTGATCGCGGTGTGTTCTGCCGTTTGATTGAAACGGTAGCCAAACTCAAGGCCGATAACCGCGATGTCATTATTGTCACGAGCGGTGCCGTGGCTTTGGGGCGCAGTGTGATGAGCTGCGATCGTCCCGATCGTCGGAAATCTTTGCCGACATTGCAGGCATTGGCTGCCATTGGTCAGTCATTGCTCATGGATTATTATGAGACGGAATTGCGTCATTATGGCTTGAGAACGGCGCAAATTCTGCTGACACGGGCAGATTTGGAAGACAGAACGCGGTTTTCCAATGCACGCCGTGCCATGGAAGCATTGCTCGAGATGGGCGTTATCCCTGTGATCAATGAAAATGATGCAGTGACATGTGAGCAGATTCGATTTGGGGATAATGATACTTTATCCGCCCGCGTAGCAGTACTGAGTCAGGCAGATTTGCTCATTATCATGAGCGATATTGATGCTGTTTATACGGGCGATCCTAAAACCGATCCCGATGCAGAACGCATTGAAGCGATGGATGCTTTTGATCCGCGCTTAGATGCTTACGCGGGCGACAGTCTTGGTGATGTCGGGACTGGCGGCATGATTACTAAAATCAGCGCCGCGCGCATGGCTGCTAAAATGGGCATTTCCACCTTGATTATGCAGGGCAAACGGCCCAAATACGTCATCAAAGCACTTGAGGGCAGTCCCATCGGTACGTTGTTATTTGCTTCTGAACAGAAGCACAATCTTCATAAAGTTTGGCTCGAATCGCTCAAAGTCCGAGGCAGGATTTTATGTGATGCCGGGGCATGTGAAGCCATTGCCCAGCATAGTCGGAGCCTGTTGCCGCGAGGTGTGGTAGGCGTAGAAGGTAAATTCAGCGTGGGGGAAGCTGTAGAACTGGCTACGGCAGACGGGCGCGTTTTTGCAAAAGGACTGACGCATTATGATGATGCAGATATCCGAAAAATTGCCGGTCATCATTCGAGTGAAATAGAATCGATTTTGGGCGTACATATTTCTGATGTGATTGTACGCCGCGATGATTTAGTCATTCTTTAAGATTATCATAAAAAGTAAGGAGTAAATATGTCTGAAGCCGTAAAAACAGTTGTTTTGCTCGGTGGTGAAAGCGAAGAACGCGAAGTCAGCTTAAACTCAGGCGCAGCGATCGCAGAAGCTTTGAGAAGTGCGGGGATTGAAGCAGATACCTTCGATTGGCATCCGTCGCGCATGCGTGAGTTTTTAGCGTTAGGTTATGAAAATGTTTTTATTGCGCTTCATGGCGGCACTGGGGAAAACGGTGCCGTTCAGGCGATGCTTGAGATGGCTGGCTATGCCTATACCGGCGTCAAGATGCGTGAGGCATCGATTTGTATGGATAAATGCTTTTCTAAGGCTATTGTCGCTCAGTTGACAGATGTGCCTGTGCCTGCCTGTACGACGATGCCGGTTTCAGAAGCACGCCAGCGCCTGGATCAAGAAGCATCATGGAATGACATCGTGTCCCAAATGGGGCTGCCGATGGTCGTGAAACCAGCTCGCAATGGCTCAAGTGTTGGGGTGACACTTGTCGAAGATGCCGCATCGATGGCAGATGCTGTGGCTGCAGCCTGCTTATCGCCGGACGAAGTTGTGATGTTTGAGCAATACATTGGCGGCTATGAGCTGACAGTCGCTGTTTTGAATGGCAAAGCGCTTGGCGTATGTCAGATTGTCCCCAAGAATAAATTTTATGATTATGAGGCCAAATATTGCCGTGATGACACAGAATATTTGATTCCTTCTTCACTGGGCGAAGCATTTGACAAGACGCTGTGCAGGATGGCCGAAAAAGTGGCATCTGTTTTAGATTGTACTTCCGGCGTTGTGCGCATTGATTTTTTGGCGGATCGCGAACAAAATCCCTATTTTTTGGAAGTCAATACAGTTCCCGGGATGACATCGCACAGCCTGGTGCCCAAGATTGCTCAGCATGCAGGTATGGATTTTCCGACCTTATGTAAGGAAATTCTCAGCATGGCAGTTGCATGCAAGCATGTGAAAAAAGGCTGAGATTTTATGGGGGATGATGGTTTTCATATGAGGGGGGCTTTGGCGATAGTGTAAATAAATTGGTACTAAAGTCATTCTCATCGACACCGAGAGTGTCTACAGAAAAAGGCACTCTGTAAGCAACTTCGGCATAATTGCTGAGGTCTACGGAAGGGTATTCGATAGTGGTCCCTGAGTGCCTTA
>JAGBXG010000256.1 GCA_017629415.1 Pseudomonadota bacterium
ACTTCCAACTCATTTTCATGAAGGGGCAAATGGGGGAAGAAAGAATGGGCTGCTAAAAAACTGAAATATATCTTCATGATAGATATGCATTGAGCTTAACCTAATCATGAACGCAGTTTTGGATGAAATTGCGGCTAAATGTTTTTGACTGAACATAGGGCAAAACTTAAATAAATCAAAATAGATATTAAAAATGTAATTAAAAAAGGCAATGCAGCATCCTGCGCATCATCTGAAGTTTTCAAAGCTAGAGTCAATGAGCTCATGTCTTTGGTGTGGATTGCTTCAATGCTAAAGTCGTTTTGATTTAAAATGATATCGAAAAAAATGGTGGTACATTGATATAAATACTGATGCTTATTCTAAATAAGGTCGCACGTCCGTTTGATAAATTATATATTAAAAATGTTATTGAGATTTAAGAATAGAAGAAACGATGTGGGCTTATGCTGATGAATTTAAAAACAAAATAATGTACTATTTGTCATATAAATATATTCGCCGGTCTATTGGCAATGCCAATAGACCGGCGCCATGCGGCGCGTAGGGCGAAAGCCATAGCGGCGCCCCATTCAATAGCCCCAAAATATATTCATCCGCCCCAAAATATATTCATCGTCAGTGTATGAACCCTGTTAAACTTGGGGATTGGTGGCAAAAAACCTCTAAAACGTGACGGCAAATTCGGTTGGAGTAGTATAGCATGGAATTTGTGGGCACATTTGCGTGTCCGAGTGCCAATCACGGAGGAATGGCCATGAGTTATGAGCGGGAAGCGGAAGTCCTGGAAATGCCGACGCAGAGTGACACAACTGTAGCGCAGGCGCGCAGAGTTGCGCAGGGACGTGCGGCAATTGAACGATATGTTGAAAGACTGGAAAATGCGACAAACCGGCTGAAAACAGGCCCGGAAGCTGCAGAATTGTTCTGTGCATTGGCTGAACTCAGGGAAGGGTTGATTGAAAATGACCCCGTTCAGGTCGAAACACTTTATAGAAAAGCCCTTGAATCGTTCAGTTTGAGCCATATTGCCAATCTGGGGCTGCGGCGTTTGAGCCGGTTTAAAGGCGATTTTGAAGCCACGATTGCTTCCATTGAACGCGAAGTGGAAACGCTGCCCGAAGAGAAAAGGCGCGATTTGCAATTGGAATTAGCCAGAACTTGGTTGTATTGTGCCCGAGATGCCGAAAAAGCTATTGCCATTTTGGAATCGATGGAGGCCAATGAATCGACCGATTCGATGGATTCGACGCTCGTGCCCGAAATCGCGGAACCGTTCGATGCCGAAATGTTCCTGTTGTGGGAAGACGCGTTATTGGCAAGCGGTGCTTATGACCGTTACGAAGGCAAATTGCGGCAGGCGTTGCATAGAATGCGCGTATCGGGTGCGCTGACGCAGCATGTTCAGGAACGTCTCTGGATGCTGTACCGCTATATCATGCCCGATGAAGAACAGGCTCAGCTGTTGTGCAACTCATTGCTGCGGTCACAGCCCATTGATGATGAACTCGTCGAAGATGTCCTCTTGCGCGCACAACGTTCCGGCAATCATGATGCCGTTGTGTCTATTTTAAAAAAAGCTCTCGAACGCCTCGAAGGCTCCCCCCGCGAACGCTATTATCGCGCATTGCTCGCCGATGAAGCCCAGTTTGCCTTCGAAGATCGCGAACATGCCATGGACGTGCTGCGACACTCGCGGAGCGGCTCCGATCTCGTGCTGCTGCAGCAGCAAATCGAACTGCTCGAGGACTATGGACAGACCGATGAGCTGCTCGATGCACTGGCCAAAACCCTTGAGCTCATGCATACGCCGCAGCTCAAAGCAGAACAGTTGTACGTCATTGCCTGTATCCTGCGCGATGAGATGGATCAGCCCGATGCCGCCCTCGAAGTCTTTGAAGAAGCTAACGAGATTTATCCCGCTCACGAAGCTACTATCGATGCCCTGGCCGAAGTGTATACCGAACGCGGAAATTGGGAAAAACTGTCCCAGTTGTACGAATATGAACTCGTCTATGCACAGGAACATGAACTCCCAGAATATACGCCGGATGTCTATGTGGCACGGCATGCAAGACTGGCATATTTGTACGAATATAAATTCCCGTTCGCCCTCAAAGCCTTTAACCATTATCAGGCCATGCTTAAATATCGTGCTGACGATATTGCCGCGCTTAAAGGCGCCAGCCGTATGGCACAAAGTATTGGCAACTGGACTGAAATGCTGCAGTTGTATGCTGCCGCCGAAGGTTGCACACAGGACACCCGGGAACACGTCTATCTGCTTGAACGCATCGCGCAAATCGCCGATGTTTATATGAATGATGCCGACACGGCATGCACTGCCCTCGAAGCACTTCGCGCCATCGATTCCCCCAAAGACGGCACCACCGCAGCCTTGGCACGCCTTTATATCAAGCTCAAGAAATGGGAAGAACTCATTGCCCTGACGGACGAAGAAATCGAAACCGTTACCAACCCCGAATACAAAGCTTCACTTTTGTGTCGGAATGCCGAAGTTTCTGAATATCAGTTGTCCAATATTCCGCAGGCCATTTTGTATTATGAAAAAGCTCGCGGGGTTGTGCCCGGATGCCGTCAGGCTGTCTTTGCCCTTGAACGCATCTATGAACATCAGCATGCCTGGGAAAAACTCGTCGAGTTGCTTAAAGCACAGGTTGCGCTGACTGCTGATACACGCCTCAAGTGCGCTTACTTGCGCAAAATTGCCGAAACACTCGATATTGAACTCGACCGCGAGGAAGAAGCCGTGGCCGTGTATGAAAATGCCCTGCGCATCAATCCCAAAGACGAGGTTTCACGCCATTATTTGCTGGCGTTTTATCGTGCCGAAGACCGTTGGGAAGAAGTTTTGCGCATTCTCAATGTTGAAATCGAAGCCGGCGGTACACTCGGCGCGCCCTGGCTTACCCATTTCTGGAAAGGCCGCATCGAGCTCTATCATTTGAATAATGAAATGAGAGCCCTTGAATCGTTTGCTCAGGCTTTCTTGCTCAATCCGAATGATCATGCCGTGATGCGCATGTGGCTGAGCCTGAGTTTGCGCAGTGTTCCCGACGAAGAAACCCTCGAAAATCTCAAAAAAGCCCTCGATATCGTTTCTGATGAAGCCATTCACGATGAAATCGAGCTCGCCATTGCCGATTTAACTTTGCGTGCTACGCACGATCCCAAGTCGATTGAATCCATGGTGGCGTCCTATGAATCATCGGTGAAATTCAAAGGACGCGGTGCGCGTTTCCTCACGACAACTGTCATTGCCAACGATTCTGCCAATGGGCGTTGGACTTCGCGGATTTCGCTTGCGATGCAGCCCAGAATGCCTGTTGAGCTTCAAAAACATGGGCTTCAGGCAGCCGTTGTCCTCAACATGCCCGAAGATATCGTCAAACGTGCGCAGGAAGTTCTGTGTCATCTCAATGATGCTGATTTAGCTCGACAGCTCTGGTGGTCCACCAGTCCCGCCAAACGTCCGTCATACCGCCATCTTTCGGCGGATATCTTGTCGCAGGCTTCCAGAGAAGCTCAAGATTTGCGCAGATGGCAAGTCATTTGCCGATTGCTTGCCGGGGATATCGCGGAACCCACCGATCATTTGTTGCCCGACAATCGCGATGACAACCTCTCGTATCGTCCTGACCTCGAGCTGTTGGCTGCTTACTTTGAACGATTTGAAAAATGGTCAAAATTGCTCGAAGTGCTCAATGTTCAGGAAGAAAACACGCTCAACGAAGCCGAGAGCATTCAGATTGCGCTCCAGCGCGCCTGGGTTCTCGTCAAAATTGGCCGCCATGAGGATGCCCTCGAGTCGGTGCGCAAAGCCTGTGACCGCTGTTCATTCGATAATCACATGCGTCTGTCGCTTTATGACTATCTCAGCCATGAAAAAGACTGGGATTTCCTTGCGGAACAGATTCGTCAGCACCTCATGAACACAGACGACAATGTGGAAAAATCGAATCTTTGGATTCGTTTGGCCGAAATTCATCGCGGCGGCATGAACAATTTGCAGGAAGCTGTACGTTGTTTGAATCAGGCTTATCAGGAAGACAGTTCGCGCGGGGATATTCTGTGTGATATCGCCATGACAGCTCAGCAAATCAACGATATCGACATCGCGCGCCGTGCCCTGGATGATTATATTCAGTATCATCATCCGTCGCTTGAAGAACAGCTTGAGCTCGAAGAACAGCTGCTGGATTTGCATTTCAATTATCCCGGCGGCGATACCGATCGCATGATTGAATATTTCGACATGCTGGTGAAAAAGACGGCACGTTCCACCGAATGTCTGATTATTTTGGCGCATGCGCATGCCATCGCAGGAGATCCGCAAATTGCCACCGAAATCATTCTCCACATTGTTGCCTATCCTTTTGAAGAAAAGGATCTCGATCTCTGGTTAGTTTTGGTCGATCTCTATCTCGATCGGTTAGGGGAGCAGAAAAAAGGCGAAGAGCTGCTGTGGGAGTTGTTCAAAACGTGGCCGCATATTGAATATGTGTTCGAGCGTTTGCAAAAACTGTATGTCGATACTGCGGAACGCCGCATCATGGTGGCCAATATTCAGCGTTGTGTGTCGCAGAGTGAAGCCATTCGCAAAGAACCGGCTTTGGTACGCCGTTATTTGGGCTTTGCGGCGGATGTTCTATCCGAACTTGGCGCCTGGAAAGAGGCGCAGGATCTCTATTCAGCGGCTATCGATGCCTGTCCGGAGCCCGATTCTGCACTGATTCGCAGCCGTGCTCATGCGCGTTGTCGCATCCCAGGCGAAGCGCGTTCCGCCTATATTGAGTTCTGCGACCTGCTCGTTCAGGATCCTTTCCAGACGGATATTTACAGTGCGGCATTGGAGATTTGCCGCCGTAACAAGGCCAGTGACCGCGAGCGCATTTTCCGCCAGATGGCATCCATATTTGTGCCTGAATCCGGGCTGGGCAGTGACGGTTCCGACTTGCGTCCTAAAATGATGGATTCGCGTCCGCTTAGTGATGACGTGCTCAAACGTCACATGACGCATCCCGATTTGCGTCCGGTTCTGGATCTTTTGCACGAGGCCATGCCGATTCTCAACAACACGCTGCGCGACATGGTGCCCAAACGTACAAATCTGGGCGGCGAAAAAATCAAAAATCAGGCCATTACAAACATCTTTAACATGTGTGCGGCAGCTTTTGGCATCAAGGATGTCAAGGGTTTATATGGTCATGATTTGTCGCCGATGCCCATCGTTTTGGACGATCCCGAGGCTTATTGGATTCCGCTTGAAATCTGGGAAACGATGCGTCCCGAGCTCCAGCGACATTGGGCAGGCTATGCCAGCGGTTTGCTTTGGACCGGTATTTCGCGCATGACTTTCTTTGAGCCCAACGAAGTTTGGCATTTGCTCGACGGCATTTACTATCTCGTCACGAATCGCGGCATCACTGCGCGCGATGCCTACACGATCGAAGCCTCCGAGCGCGTCAATTCCGCCTTCCAGCGCGGCACGCGCCGTGATGTTGCCAAAATCATCGACGAAATCGGTCCCGAAACGCTTCCCAAAGTGAACGCCGCCAAATGGCAACACGGTTTGCTTGCTACGGCCGATCGTGCCGGTCTCCTTTTCTCGGGCAGTTTGACCGCCTCCATTCCCGCCATACTTGAGGCGGAAGGCTGGAACCCCGACAAAACCGGCGCCGAATACCTTGCGGCTCGCGTGCGCCACTCACGCCGCATTTCCGAGCTCATCGCTTTTGCCCTCAGCGACGATTACCTGCAGCTTCGATTCCATGCCGGTCTGGCCATGCAGCCCAGCAAAATCATGTAAGCTGTGCTGTTCATGATTTTGCGATAAGGCGATGAAAGTTTCTATGAGATAAATCATCTGATAGCTGTTGAGATGATGATAGCGATTGAGATTGTCGGCCGTATGCGCAGCATAGGCCGACAAAAGCCGCCGTATTCGCTATGGCGAATAGGCGGCTGACGCAGGTGTATCGGCGGTACATCGATAGCCAAAGCCAAATTTTAGGCATGATCTGGTCTGCGAAAGCGTTCGCCAGTTCTGTGGCTTGAAGGAGCGCATGGATAGATAAAGTTTTATCCATATTGGATAAAACAAGTTTTCCTCTCCAATGCCTTTAATCTTGTAAACAGGCTGATTTTTATAAGATTTGTCGAAAATATATGATGTTAAGCGTCTGCAATTCATTTGTTCAATTTGTTTTATGTTGTGTAAAG
>JAGBXG010000257.1 GCA_017629415.1 Pseudomonadota bacterium
AAGGGGCTCAGCCCCTTTGGCGGGGTTTGGGGCGGAGCCCCAAAAGAACTTTGCGTACGCCGTGGGGAGCGGGTCCCCATTTTTCCAAAAAAACGAGTGTTATCAGTACCCGGCTAACCCACGAAAAAGCACCCCATATTGTGGGATTCCAAAGGGGCTCAGCCCCTTTGGCGGGGGTTGGGGCGGAGCCCCAAAAGAACTTTGCGTACGCCGTGGGGCGAAGCCCCACATAAAATCCGTTGAAAAATCGGCTTGAGTATGTGCAATGTGTGCTTAATAAGGCACAAATTGTGGTATGAATGAGGGATTATGGCGAAGAATTTTGCCGTTCATCTGCTGTGAAGATTGATGGAATATCAGTTGTTAGGTTGAATATAAGGACAGGGATTGCCGAATGAATTATCTGCGATACACATGGAAAAGCATTGCCGGCTTACTGACGGCAGTTATGATGACTGGATGCGGTGTGCGGACGGCGGATAACAATGACCATGGCTTGGTTGAAGTGCAAGAGAAAACTGCTGAAAGTGCGCCGATTGCGGGCAACGGGGATTCAGGGGTTGTGGTAGCTGCGGCGCCCAGGCAGCTGCGGCTGATGCAGTTTTCGCTGTTGTTTTTGAATGCGCGGTATGTTGAACCCGAGCGCATTGACTGGCGCAAGATGACGATTCATGGCATCGATGCTTTGCAAAATATGGTGCCCGAAGTCGTGGCCAAGTTTGATCGTCGTATCGATGACAATCCGATGCGCGTGCAGCTGCGCGTTGGCCTGGAATCGAGACATTATAATTTGGCGGATGTCAAATCGCTGTCGAAGGCGTATCAGCTCAGTGAAGAGATTTATAATTTTGTTTCCGGCAATCTGACGAACCCGAAAGATGCAGCTGAAATGGAATATGCCATGATTAATGGCATGTTTGGGACGCTGGATCCGCATACGAATTTGCTGCCACCGTATCTTTTTGAAGATGTCATGACGGGACACGGCGGTTTTGCGGGATGCGGCTTTGTCGTTGGTGTGCGCGACAACAATTTGACCGTTATTTCCCCGATGGAAGGCGCGCCGGCTTGGAGAGCCGGCATTAAGGCTGGCGATATCGTTGTGCGCATTGACGATGAATCGACCGAAAACATGCCGCTGCAGGATGCCGTCGACAGAATGCGTGGCGAAGCCGGCTCCAAAGTCACGCTGTACATCAAACGGCGCGGATGGACTGAATCCAAACCGTTTGTCATTGTCCGCGAACAAATTCAGGTCAAGAGCGTCACCTCTCATGCGCTGAAAGAAGATAATATCGGCTATATCAAGCTGAAATCGTTCGATCAGACGACGGCACAGGAAGTCAAAACCCATTTGGGGAATTTGCACAAAGCCATGCCGAAGATGAAAGGTTTGATCTTGGATTTGCGCAATAACTCCGGTGGTCTTTTGCTGCAGTCGATTGAAATTGCTGAACTGTTTTTGTCCAAAGGCAGCACGATTGTCAGCGTGGAAGGCCCTACTCGCGAGGAGCGTGAATCGACAAAAGCTCGCATGGACGGCCAGGAACGCGGTTATCCCATCGTCGTGCTCATTAACGGCGGCAGCGCGTCGGCTTCTGAAATCGTTTCGGGAGCTTTGCAGTTCCATGAACGCGCCGTTATCGTCGGCGAACGCAGTTTCGGGAAAGGCAGTGTTCAGGTGCTCAAAGATAATCCCGATGGAAGTGCGATTAAAATTACATCCGCACAGTATCTGACTCCTGGCGATATTTCCATTCAGGGGGTGGGAATTGTACCTGATATCCAGCTTTCGCCGTCATTTGTGGACGAAACCGATGGCGTCAGCCTGATTGAGCCGCATAATATTCGTCGCGAAGATACTTTGGAAAAATCTTTACACAGCAATAAAACCACAGAACGCAAGTCGATCAAATCACTGCGTTATCTGTATGTAACGCCCAAAGAAGACGAAGAACGCGCCAAGGAACTCGGCATTACGACGTATGATTTACGCTCCACCGAGGATTATACGTCTGACAGCGAAACTGAATTTGCCGTGGCTTTGCTCAAGCAGGCGACCAGTGACAAGCGCAGCGCGATTTTACAAAACTCCAACGCTTTCTTTGAACAATATGGCATCGATTATCGCGCCAAAATTAAAGATGCTATGGAGAAAATCAAAATCGATTGGACAGCAGCTCAGGAAGGCAACGCCCCGTGTACACAGTTCGATTGGGGGCTGAAACTCGATGATAAAACCGCGCAAAATGGCGGAACCATCGAATTTCCTTCGGACGGCATCGAAAAACAGCTTTACATGTGGGTTAAAAACACGTGCGAAACCGGCGATCTGACACAATTCTCGGTGGGGCTGACCTCGAATAATGGGGCGTTTGATGAACGCGAGTTCGTTTTTGGACGCATTAAGCCCGGAGAACAGCGCGAATGGCCGATCAAAGTCAAAATTCCTAAGTCGATGCCCTCGCGGGATGATGAAGTCAAAATTCAGTTCTATCAGGGCGAAAATGCCATTCTTGAGAACAAACCCCTGGAAACAAAGGGGACATTTACAGCCTCTGTCGTGCGCAAAGACCGCCCGCGCTTTATCTATACTTATTGGATTGACGATGTCGAACGCGGAAATGCCGATGGCAAACTCAGCCGTGGCGAATCGGTCAATATGTATCTTTGGGTTAAAAATGTCGGCACCGCCGATTCCGATAAAGTCAATATCCATATCGCAAATGAATCGGGCAGCGGCATTCTGCTGCAGCAAGGCCGGGCAAACATTGATGAACTCAAAGTCGGCGAAGCGGAACTCGTCGTGCTCAAATTCGATGTCAGTACCGACAGGCCTCAAAAACCGCCTTCAAAACGTATCAAACGCGATCGTCCGTTTAACCCGGATGAAGCCGTGCTCAACCTGACGATTGCAGATAATGCTTATGACACGCACTTTATCCAGCCTGTTATCATTCCCGTGGACAAAACGCCGGTTGTGCCCGTCAAAGCCCAAGAAACCCAACATAGCCTTAAAGCCGGCACTTTGCTGCTGTCGAGAAGCAATAACGGCATGACCCTGGGAACACTCAAAACCGACCAGAATTTCAGGTCGTTCGTCTTTGACGATATCCATGCTGCCGTCTGCTGGAACGAAAATGACCTTGCGCCCTGCGCTTTTGTGCCCAAAGCCACACTGGCTGAAATCATCGCGGGCGCGCCGATTCCTACGCCTTATGTTGCACCGCCTAAAGCCGAAGAAAACGCCGACAAAGACGCCAAAACTGACGACAAAGACGCCAAAACTGACGACAAAGACGTTAAAACTGACGACAAAGACGTTAAAACTGACGATAAAGACGCCAAAACTGACGACAAAGACGCCAAAACTGACGACAAAAAACCGGCTAAAACCTATGTGCCTTCCCAAGTGGACATTTCTTTCAGTTACGAAGCGCCTGAAATTACCTTTGAGGAACGCTCACATACCGAGAATGCGCCTTCCGTCACGATTATGGCGGACTTAAGCGATAATGCGGCTCTGCGCGATTACGAAGCTTATGTCTACACACATGACGGCATGCAGCTCAAAGTGGAAAAGCTCGATTACGGCTTGATGACAGGCCGCGATAAGCGCATCGCGATTGAAATGCCGCTCAAACACGGGGACAACAGTCTTGTCATCGTCGCCCGCGATCGTTTAGACACAGAAACTGTCGGTATTTTCCATATCAACAGACAATAACACCCATGCAAGAGGATGTTCCGAACGCATTTCATCAGTTTCTTTAGGGGAGGTCTGAATGATGCTGGTTCGGGGCGTTGCGGGGTGTCCCCGCATGGGGGGGAAGGCGCGTATTTGCGCGCGGCTATGTCGCTGCCGCTCCATACGCCTTGCGTTGCGCGTCTATTTCGGCAAAGCCTCAATACGCCGCGCAAATAGCGCCGCAGGGGGGCTTGCCCCCCACAAAAATGTACACAAAATCTTTGGGGCTGTGCCCTGCATTCGGCCCTCTATCCCATTTCTTACGGGTAATCATGAGGCCCTTATCTCATGAATGATCATGCACAACAGACGCAGCGTTTTCAGAAATAACCCAGACCCGAACGATCCCGATTTTTTTGAAAAGATTATGGGCGTGATTCAGCAGCTTTCTAACGATGGCGCGCATCTCGACCTCATCAGTGACGAAACTTCTGAAGTGACCAAATTGCACCAGATGACATGGGTGTCTGACGAAGAACTTCAGACTGAGCTTTGCATCGTTCGCGATTTGCACGATGAAGTTTGCTATGCCACCATCAAATCCAAGCATGCCTGGATTCCGAAACGTGCCGTGGAACTTTTTGAAGCCGCCATCGACTGCTACAACATTCCCGAGCTTGTCGAGATTTGCCAGAAACGTTTCTTTGATGCGCGCCTGCTCATTCCTCTTGGGCTATTGGCTCGCAAGTACGACGCAGATATCGTCAAAACCCTTGCGGCGGCCCTCGATCACGACTTGCCCAAAGCCCGATACTGCGCAGCTCGCGCGGTGGCCATTACCCAATGGTCAACTTTCGTGCCCGATCTCGAGCTCATGCTGAAAATGGAAACCGATCCCAGCGCCCGAGAAATCGGCGAACACGCTCTGGAAGTCTGCTCCAGAAAATAATTTTTTTGGGGGGGGGCACTGCCCCAAACGCCGCCAAACAACTGAACCCCTTGAAACCCACAACAGGACTTACGTTTTGTAGGTCTGATGGGTACTGATAACTGAAATTTAGAGGCGAAATGGGATGTTAGCATTTCGCTTTTTTCTTCACCTTTCTCAATTGGAGACAAAACATGACAGATCTTGCCAAACAAGCCATGGAAATTGCCAAACAGTGGGCCGCTGAACCTTTTGATGCTGCCACGCGCGCAGAAATTCAGGCACTCATTGATGCCAATGATACCGAAACGATTACCAATCGCTTTGGGGATTGTCTCCACTTTGGTACGGCGGGCTTGCGCGGTGTGATGGGCGCCGGCCGCACCATGATGAACGGCTACATGATTGCCAAGGCATCCAAAGCTCTTGCCCAATGCCTGATTGAAGAATACGGCGATGAAGCCGTCAAGCGCGGTGTCGTTGTCGGCTATGACTGCCGTCATCACAGTGAAGAATTTGCTCAGATTACAGCCGGTGTTTTGGCCGCCAATGGCATCAAAGTTTATCTCTATGATCGCCTGACACCCACCAACCTCGTGCCTTTTGCCGTGCGCCGCAAGAATGCCTATGCCGGTGTCATGGTCACCAGCAGCCATAACCCCAAAAAATATAATGGTTACAAGGTTTTCTGGTCCAACGGCGCCCAAATCATCAGCCCTGTCGATGCCCAGGTCGCCTCACGCATGGATAAACTCGGCGATACAGGCAATGACGGCATTTCTATCGAAGACGGCGTCAAAAAAGGTCTCATCGAAATGCTCGGTGACGATGCCATCAACGAATATGTCGATTGGGTCGTGAAAAGTGCCGTCCATACCGGTGCCAACGATGTCGATATCGTTTACACGCCGCTCGGAGGCACAGGCTGGGATTGCGCCAGCAAGTCCTTTGCCAAAGCTGGATTCAAAAAAGTCCGCGTCGTCGAAGAAGAAAAAACACCTGATCCCGAATTTGCCGGCCTTGATGCCCCCAACCCCGAACGCCTCGACACATGGCCTCGTGCGCTCAAAATGGCCAAAGAAGTCAACGCCGAAATCGTGCTTGCTAACGACGGCGATGCCGACAGACTTGGTGTGGCTATCCCCTTCAACGGCGAATACAAACTTCTCGGCGGCAACCAGATTGGCGCCCTCATGCTCTATTACATTATTAACAATCTGCCCGAAGACAAACGCAATACCGATAGCTTTGCCATCTGCTCCGTCGTTTCCAGTCCGCTCACTCGCGCGATCTGCGAAGGCATGGGCGTCGATTTCCAAGAAACCCTCACTGGTTTCAAATGGATGGGCAATGTCGCCGACGAACGCGTCAAACGCGGTCAAAACTTCCTCTTCGCCTACGAAGAAGCCTTCGGCTTCACCTATTCCGACGCTCGCGATAAGGACGGCATTATTTCCGTGCTCCTGCTTGCGGAACTTGCGGCCGATTGCAAAGCCAAAGGCAAAAAAGTCAGCGATATTCTTGACGAAATTTACGTCAAATTTGGTATTCACGTCGAAGATGCCGCCGAAAAATTCTATGAAGGTCTCAGCGGCAAAGATACAATGACAAATGTTTTGGCCAATTTGCGCAATAATCCGCCGCATGCCATCGCCGGCATCGATGTTGCCAGCGTCCGCGACCTCCTCAACTCCAAAATCACCGACCTCAAAACCGGTGAAGTCGCACCCGTGATTCACCTGCCCAAACAAGATAAGATAATATGCGTTAAAATTGATACCAAACAAAATCATAAATATGGTAACAATCCACTGCACTGCAACAGAGTAGCCGGCAACACTTGTGTTCAACACACCAAATCCACCGGTTCCTGCTGT
>JAGBXG010000258.1 GCA_017629415.1 Pseudomonadota bacterium
CAATACTTCTGGTTCGGCCCAGGCGATATCATTAAACACATGAAACCCAATATGCACATGCCCGTCATGCTGTGGTTCTTCTAGGAGACTCCATGAAACAAATCAATACACTCCTCAAATACATGCTCGCAATCTCCATAACTGCCGCACTCGCCACCGGATGTGCTTCGGCGACATATGAACCAGGCACAGATAACTCGGAAAACGAAAACGAAAATAACAATAATAACACCAATAACGGAAACGATATGGACACTGACGGCGACGGCGAAAATGATACCAACTCAGGCGACGTCAATCTCAGTGATAATAAATGTGACGACTTCCCCACATACGAAGCCTGCGATCTCGACGACAGCTACACACTGCTCAAATGTAACGCCGATGGCATCCTCGAAACCATACCATGCACATACGGATGCAAAGACGGAAAATGTACATCAAAAGCAGATAACTCATGCGCTGAACCCTACACACTAAACCTCGATAACTCCGTCAACGGAAACACCGAAAAAGGCGATAACTACCCTTCAGCTTGCGTCGACCTCGACACACAAATGGCCGTCGTCAAATTCGACATCCCAGAAGTCGGATTCTACGAACTCACCACAAGACGAATCACTGATACCTCCGAATGGGGACAAGCACTCTCACGAACTTGCGACCCATCTGAAGCCTACTCCATCGGAAATAACGGAAACTGCTCCGTCGGAAATGCCGTCAACAACAAAAAAATCTCTCGCATCTTCAACCCAGGAACACACTACTTATTCGTCGCACCTTCCAATATCTTGGCACCACACTTCAAATTCAGTGCTTCATTGGCAAAAACAAACGAAAATTACGGATACAGCGGAAAATTAACTCCCGTCTACATCTCCGACCAAGGATACACCACTTCTGATACCACCAAAGAAGGCACCAAATCCCTAAATTGGCCCGGCGGAAAAGGATGCCAATCCGGAGGAACAAACGGCGCAGAAAAAGCATACGCCTTCGCCATCGACAAAACATCCACATTCCTCGCCGATCTCAATGTCTCCAACGAATCTAATACTTCACTCGTCGGCATGCACCTATACGCAGCCAAAGATACACTCGGTATCGTCAGCTGCGCAGAAACCTCAGATCACATCCTCTACCTCTCCGCTGAACTCACGCCAGGCGAATATGTCCTCCTCGTCGATGGCGTCGGAAGCGAAACTTATGACTACACCTTAAATTTAACGTTAGAATAATTATCCATATGCGTGCCCTATGCTCACGCATACGGGCACGAGGCGGCGCTATCTTCAATACGCGCCGCAAAACACGTTTCACACACTTGCACAATGCATAACAAAAAAAAAGACCGCGTCCACTCTCAAGACACGGCCTCTGCTATCTCATCAATCATGCATATCAATGCCAACTAAAAGACGCTCCTCCATAACCTTCTTGGCATCATCCCAAAAACTACCGCAATCCTCTTCAAAAACATCTTTATATGCGTTCTGAGCTTCTGTAATTTCCCTATCATTCCCTTTGCAATACTCAATCTTCTCATCCATAATATCAGATACAAGAATATAAGCAGCCGTATAAAAACCAGAATTCATCTGATTTTCAGCCAAGTGCTTATAAGCTGCAGCTTTATCAGAAACTTTTATTGCCTCCAAAGCTAGCGTATACTCGTTGCATGCTTCCGTTTTCTTCTGTTTGACTGGGGAACTCGTTAATAAATCAGTCATCTCAGAACATTTGGACATACCATTCATCCCCTTCTCAACGCCTCGTTCAGTATTGCCACTATAAATCATCTCAACAAGCTCATAAATCTCAGGCGTACCTGCCTCATCCACAAACTCGTCTTCACAAGCAAAAGAACTTAAACAAATCCCTGTCATCAGGCCTGCAAGACCAATATTCTTCAAAAATTTATGCATCGATATATTCTCCATCATTACTGTTGAATCACAAGTTTGCACAAAGCAAACAATAGCTCTATTATTTTACACGAAAATTATAGCTTAATCCATAAACAAAAAGGCAAAACGCTCACACGTTTTGCCTTTTCATATTCCATGGATATCCCATAAAACCTCTTGATGCCATGATTAACACCCATCAATCATCGTCATCATCAAAACCACCACCACTGCCACCGCTGCTGTGAGCCATGTCGTAAGCATCCTCAACGGCCTTTACCCAACCTACCATCTGAGATAACACAACCATGATAGCAATAAATGCAACCGCCGCATAAGCATCGCTATATCTCAATTCCTCAGTACATTCCGTAAGTCTCTCATTAACACGGTCAAGCTTTCTCAATGTAAAGCTCAGTGTCATTGTCTCATCAATACTACAAAGAGGCTCCTTTAAAATATCTGTGCCTTCTGCCGTTTCATATTCTAAGAAAGCTGCTTCAATCCTTTCACGGTTCGCCTCATAGTACTCAACAAAGTCAGTGGCAATATCGTTGCAGTCCTTCATCATCCCCATAACATCATCCATTTTATCCACTTCTTCAGTAAATAATGGATAATGGTTTTCGCAATCATTGCCACATCCAAAAATGCTAAAACTAAAACACAACAAAACCCATAAACCCAACTTATTTAAATTTTTTCGCATCACACTCTCCTATTTTACGTGTGTCATAGACCAACAACACCAGTTGTTATACAAATCTCAATCCAAATACAAAGAAACATAAAAAAAAGGGCAAAACGCAATGCGTTTTGCCCTTCAAAACAATATTTCACTCACAAACAAGTGATGATTATTTACCGGTACTACCAGCGGCAGCATTGGCACCAGCCGTAAGCGCAGCTTGAATACCTTCAACGGTTGTTAATCCTGTCATCGCAGCATCAAGCTTGGCAATGGTATCCCCAAGACCAGAATCAACAAGCGATGTCTGGCATGTCTCAATACTGGAATAGATCGTGTAAAGATCGATCAACGCCAAACCTGTCAATGCACCATTCAAAACTTTACACATGGCATCACCAGATTCATAAGCACTCCAATCCGTCACTGCAGTCGAGAGCGCATCTTTATGTGCTGAAAGATAAGATGTAACATTCGTTGCAATCAACAAGCAGTTTTCTGCTCCCGTGTCAGCATAATTCACTGTCGATTTCAATGTATTGATTTCTGCAATAATCAGCGGTGTCGTACATGTGGAATCTTCACACTCAACTTTTGCTTGAGCACAAGCTTTTTCACATTCTTCCTTATTGTCTGCCGTGCATGCCGCCACACAATCATCATAATCTTTAGCGCAATCTTCATTTGCACATGCCATCATGCCGCCACAAAGTGCCAAAAGACCAATACCTAACGCCAATTTCTTCATCATCATATTCCTTCTGTAAATTCGGCACAAGCTTGCACCTACATACCGCCCAATGTGGGCAAATCCCAGTTTATATATAGACCTATTGTCTACCGATCTCAATGCTTACCCACAATAAAAGTATTCCCATTCATCCCCACTTAACGCATTCACAAATGGGAGATATAAAAATACGGAATGGCCAACCCGCAAAATCACCCATATTGCAAATTTCCAAAGGGCAGCGCCCTTTGGGGCACGGCGTACGCAAAGTCACAAAAGACTTACGAAATGGTATGTCGCGGGGACGAAAAATGGGGGAGCGGGTCCCCATTTTTCCAAAAAACGAGTGTTATCAGTACCCGGCTAACTTACAAAAAACGTCAAATCTATGGTGGGTTCCAAGGGGCTTGAGCCCCTTGGCGGGGTTTGGGGCGGAGCCCCAAAAGAACTTTGCGTACGCCGTGGGGCGAAGCCCCCCAAAAAACTAAAGCATATCGTACGGATCAACATCGACGGTGAGATGAATTTGGTGGGTATTTGCGCGCCAGTCGGCAGTTTTTTGCAAAGTTGCGTTCAGCCAGGCATGGAGTTTGGCGCGATTCTCATGTCGAAGAAACAGTTGATAGCGTGTTTTGCCGCACAAGATAGGAATCGGAGCCGGCGCGGGTCCCATCACACGTCCAGTCGTGCCTTCGCCTTGCAACCCGCGAGCCGCCGAAGCCAGGTGACAGGCATAACGTTCTGTGTCGATGGGATTCGTTCCTTCAATACGCATCATGACCAAGTGCGTAAACGGTGAATTCATCAAAGCACGACGAATCTCAAGCTCCTGTTGCGCAAAACCGGTGTAATCGCGTTCCACCACGCCTTGGATAGCCGGATGTTCAGGCCGAAGAGTTTGCAAAATGACGCGTCCCGGCCTATTTCCACGTCCTGCGCGACCGCTGACCTGTGTCAAGAGTTGATATGTCCGTTCTGACGCCCTGAAATCGGGCATATGAAGACCCATATCGGCATTCACAATACCGACCAAAGTCACATTGTGGATATCATGCCCCTTGGCGATCATCTGCGTCCCCACGAGAATGTCGATATCGCCGCTTCTAAACGCCCCCAAGATATTCTGAATCCCCCGGTTCGTGGCATTATCGCGGTCAAGGCGTTCTACACGCGCTTCTGGAAACTCAGCAGAAAGCACTTCGACAAGTCGTTCTGTGCCATACCCTGTGTAAGATAAATCACGACGGCGACATTTGGGACAAAAGCCATCTGTGCGATCGACGTAATCACAGTAATGACAATGCAAGTCATCCGAATATTTATAATAAGTGAGTGCCACATCGCAGTTGGGACAATAAAGCACATTGCCGCAATACTCACACTGAATAAACGTCGAAAACCCACGGCGATTCAAAAAGATCATCGCCTGTTCTTTGCGTCCCATAACCTCTTTTAGGGCGGCAATCAAATCATCCGACAACAAACGGCTTCGAACTTCAATGCGTACGCGTTCGTCAGGGGGCACATCGTCTTCAAACACGGGTTTGGCACGATTCCGCATATCGATGATTTGAATTTCGGGCATCGGGCGTGCTTGCGGACGTTTCGTCAATTGCAGCAACTGCATGCGATTTTGAAGCGCGCGTGCGTAGCTTTCCAGCGAAGGAGTTGCCGAACCTAAAATGACGGGACAACCGCATTGCTGCCCCAAATACAACGCCATATCGCGTGCATGATAGCGCGGCGTTTCCCCCTGCTTGAACGAACTGTCGTGTTCTTCATCCAATACAATCAACCCCAGATTCTGTACCGGCGCAAAAAGCGCACTCCGGGGACCTATCGCAATCCCGATGCGCCCGGCACGAATACGGCTCCATGTGTCAAATCGTTCGTTTTCGCTCAAACCGCTGTGCAAGACTGCCACATCGTTCCCAAACCTGCCCTGAAATACCGCGCAAAACTGCGGTGTCAGCGCAATTTCAGGCAAAATGAAGATACATCCTTGCCCACGGGCTCGCACGGCCTCCATTACCCCCAGATAGACCTCGGTTTTGCCGCTGCCCGTCACCCCAAAAAGCAAAAAACTCCCAAATCCCTGATGCGAAACAACGGCATCAATCGCCGCCTGCTGCTCATCTGTGCGTTCAATCTCATGAATAATGGGTTTAACATGATCAAACGACGTTTTATCACGCGTCGTTGTCTGCACTGAAATCAGCCCAAGCTCCTCCAAACGATGCAATACCGGCGTACATGAACCAAACCGCTCAAGCACTGCACTATGGCGCACCGGCATTCCCTGCTCTGCCATCCAGTCCAGCAATTCCTGCTGTTTTTTGCCCAGTTTTTTGGGAACTTCAGCATCAGTCACCGTATACACAGCTTCCATGCTTTCCTGCTGACGCGCCTTATCCAGCTCCCATTGCGGCACCAACAAACCATCCATCACCCAAGCCTCCAGAAGTTCAGATTTTACGCCGAACTGATGGCTTATCTCGGTTTCTGTTAAACCGCCGGTCTCCAGTGATGCCAGCACGTGCTGAATCATTAAGCCATGAGATTCAAGTGATGCCTCATCTTTGAAATCCGTGCCAAACAACATCCGCCCTTGATTTGCCGTTTTCTTCTCGCGTTTTGGGGCTTTTTCTTCTGCGATGAAACTTTTTTCCAAGTTTTGGCATTTCAAAAGCCCCTCTTGAGTCGCCAAAATACTGACATCCCCGGCATAATACCGGCAAACTCCGGACCGCATCATGCCGCTTGGCATTGCCAGTTTCAGACAAAACCCCAGCGGACATTGGTAATAGGACGACATAAACCGAAGCGTTGCCATCAATCCTTCAGAAATAAAAGGATTGGGGTCAACGACTTCCAGCACATGCCGAATGCGCCCCTCATAATCCGGCTTTTTGTCCGTGACTGCCGTAATAATCCCCGTACACGACTGGCGACCCAAAGGCACCTGTACAATCGTCCCCACGCGAACATCCGACCGTATCTGATACGATAACGGCTCCAAAGGCCGACTGAAGATAATGACTGAACAATACATCGTGTGATTTCCTTTTTATTTTTTTTATGGGGGCTCTGCCCCAACCCCCGCCAAGGGGCTGAATCCCTTGGAACCCGCAATTTTGGGCGATTTTCGTGGGTGATATGGGTACTGGTTACTATCGTTTTATGAGGCGAAATGGGGCCCGATGAGTTTCTCCCACGTGGGGGAGAACGCCCGAAGGGCGATAAAGAGGTTAAAGCTGACGAAGAAAGCGCGCCAAATGGCGTGCAAAGAACGTGGGTGGGCGCCATGGGGCGTTGCGGGGCGGCAGCCACGCATGGGGGGTAGGCGCGTATTTGCGCAGCAAATAGCGCCGAAGGGGGGCTCAGCCCCCCCCCTTAAAATATCTTTTCTAAAATAATATCTCTACAAAACCAAGTATGTGATCTATACACCTACATATAACATTATAAAATATTGTTTAAAACCTTTGACGAAATACATGTAAAAATCCTAAATTGTTGCGCGTTTTATAGCGAGCTAAATTCTTTTTGGCTCATTTTTTAACTCTAGGAGATTTTGAGCATGGCTAAGACCCTCTTTGATTCCAGTGACATTCGTAACGTTGCTCTCGTCGGCCACAGCGCCAGCGGTAAAACCACCATCGGCGAAGCCATTCTGCTTCAGACGAAAGTCACCACCCGTTTCGGCTCCACAGTTGCCGGTACGTCTACATTCGACTTCGAACCCGAAGAAGTCAAACGCGGCGGCTCCAACGCCACAGCCTTCGCATGGTGCGAATATACGGGCAAAAAAGTCAACATCATCGACACCCCGGGTGACGGTAACTTCATCTATGACTCCTTCACAGCCATGCGCGGTGCCGATGCCGCCCTCGTCGTCATCAGTGCCCCCGACAGCGTCGAAGTCCAGACCGAACGCACCATGGCAGAAGCCAAAGCCCTCGGCCTTGCCAAGATGATCGTCATCAACAAAATGGACAAAGAACGCGCCAACCCCAAACAGTGCCTCGCCGACATCAAAGAAGACCTCGAAGTCACACCGGTGCCCCTCCAGATCCCCATGGGCGCAGCCGAAACCTTCAAAGGCGTGATCTCCCTCATCGATAACAAAGCTTACACCTACGATGCCAACGGCAAAGCCAAAGCCTCCGATATCCCCGCCGAATACGCCGACGACGTCGAAGCCGCCTGGGAAGCCATCATCGAAGCCATCGCCGAAACCGACGATGAACTCATGGAAAAATACCTCGAAACACTCGAACTCTCCCACGAAGAATGCATCGCCGCCATGCCGGCCGCCATTCAGTCGGGCAAACTCGTTCCCGTGTTCTATACTTCCGCCACCAACCAGATCGGCATCAACCTCATCCTCGATGCCATCGCCAAGTATGCACCCAACCCCTTGCAGCGCGGCGAAATCGAAATCATCAAAAACGGCGAAGTCTCCATGATGAAAGGTTCCGCAGACGGCTCCTTCGCTGCCCTCGTCATTCGCTCCTTCATCGACGAATTCTCCGGCAAACAAACCATCTTCCGTATCCTCAACGGTTCCGCTCCTGCTGATGGCGCTGTCACCAACGTCCGCAGCGGCGCCGAACGCCTCGGCTCCCTCTATGCCCTCCGTGGCAATAACCGCGATGCCGTCGAAGCCGGCGTTTTCGGCGATATCCTCGCCGTCGCCAAGCTCAAAGATACACGCACCAACGATACACTCGCGATGAACACCGACTTCGCCTTCAAACCCATCGAATACCCCGCACCCATGATGAACTTCAACATCACGTGCAAAAACAAGGGTGAAGAAGACAAACTCGGCGTCGCCGTCGAAAAACTGATGGACGAAGATCCCACCCTCTCCAAGGATTATGACGTCCTCGGCCGCGCCCTCACACTCCGTGGCATGGGTCAGCAGCACCTCGATATGGCCATCGAGAAAATGAAACGTAAGTTCAAACTCGAAGTCAATACCGCTCTCCCGCTCGTCGCCTACCGCGAAACCCTCAAAAAACGCGTCATGAACGTCGAAGGTAAACACAAGAAACAAACCGGCGGCGCCGGCCAGTTCGGTGTTTGCTACATCAACGCTGAACCTCTCGCTCGCGGCGAAGGCTTCAAATTCATCGACAAAATCGTCGGTGGTGCCATCCCCCGTCAGTTCATCCCCGCCGTCGAAAAGGGTATCATCTCCCGTATGGAATCCGGTCCCCTCGCCGGTTACCCCGTCACCGATGTCGCTGTCGAACTCATCGACGGTAAATATCACCCCGTAGACTCCAAGGAAGTCGCCTTCCAGATGGCCGGTAAAAAAGCCATCCGCACCAGCCTCGAACAGGGCGGCGTCAAACTCCTCGAACCCGTCTACAAACTCGATATCACCATCCCCAGCGACTCCGTCGGCGATATCATGGGCGATATCACCTCCCGCCGTGGCCGCGTCCTCGGCATGGATCCCGAACACAAGAAAACCATCATCCACGCCATCTGCCCGCTCGCCGAAATCCAGCGCTATGCCCCCGACCTCCGCTCCATGACCAGCGGCCAGGGCATCTTCACCATGGAATTCGAAGGCTATGAAGAAGTTCCGGGCAACCTCGAAGCCAAAATCATCAAGGAATCCCCCTTCGGTGGCGCCAAGGACGAAGACGACGAATAAATCGTTCAATACAAATGTTATTTGCACCGCTATTGGCTGTTCAGCCAATACGCGGCGCTTCAGCCGGGCTATTTGCGTTCGCAAATACGCCCGGCTTTTTTGTACCTAACCCTACCCACACTCCTCATGACAAATCCCCTCACACAAACCTAACTTTTTGAGTTTTCTCATAAAAAATAGTAAATTAAGTGTGTCGTATTTTGCGATCTTCTAGCCATTCAAAGAGGTAAATCCGTGACTCAACTGGCAATTATCAGAGCAACGCTAAAATATCATACTCAAGAAGAACTCATTCGCGGCATGACGCCGCTCATCAGTAAGCGCGGCCTGTTCATCTATACAAGAACAACGCGACCCGTTGGTTCTGATGTTCACTTCGAATTCAAACTTGCCGATGGATCTATCACCTACTCTGGTGAAGGCACCGTCCGCAAAGAAGTCACTTATGATCCAAGCCAGCCATCACAAAAACCAGGCATGCTCGTGGCATTAAAACGCATCAACAGACCTTTCAAAGAAGTCGTCGATGCCATCCTCCAAAATGCCAGCGATATCAAACCTGCACCCATTGAAAACAATACAGATACCTCCAAACCCCGTCATCATATCGTTGATTCTTCCGCCGGCACATCACAAGGTATCGACATCTTCGGTGATATGGATCTCGATGCAGGCCTAGACTCACTCTTTTCAGGTATTTCGAAAAAAGCCAAACGCATCGAAGCACCAAGACTTGATAGCGGCATTTACGAACGTCCCACCGTTGTCAGCGGACTTCTCACCAGACCCCAAATCGATGAAGATGTCCTCGAATTCAACAGCTTCGACGACGATGATGTGCAAAACGCACAAACTGAAATGTTTGGTCAGCGTGCCAATATCAATAACTATGATAAAACTCAGGCCAAAACTGGAGAATTCGAACAAGCCGCAGAAAATATTGCCCAAACAGAACGTTATATTGCTCAAGCTACACGTTCCGGCGATTACGGCGTTGTCAGTGCAGACGATCTAAAAGCTGTGCTCAATACCCCAACCGGCGAAATGGAAGCCGCAGAAAATACCGATGACACGGTTGAAATGGCTCCATCTCCGTCAATGCTCGATCAATACGCTGTCGATCCTTATGCTCAACAGGATTATGCAGCACAGCAAGATCCTTACGCTCAGCAAAATCCTTATGCTCAGCAGGATCCTTATGCACAGCAGGATCCTTATGCTCAGTAGGATCCTTATGCTCAGCAAGATCC
>JAGBXG010000259.1 GCA_017629415.1 Pseudomonadota bacterium
GCGTTGGCACGGCAGGTGCCGGTATTCTCATGATGATCGGCGGCGGCATTGCGATAGGAAATTCACATCGCTATGTTGAATATGTAAGCAATGGTGGCAGTTATTCCTTCTATGAACGAAATTCCCGCTTGCTCAAAGGCGGATCGGCAATCCTCGGTATTGGTGCAGCAGCCTCTCTTATCGGTGTAAGCCTTATCATTGTAGATGTACTTCTCAACAATAACTCTGACGATGAGGATAACCAGGCCGTACGTTTTACACCGGCCATTTCATTCGATGCAGAATCGGCCAGCGCCGGATTTACGATGACTTTCTAATTCATCAAAAGTCTCGTCAGTGTTCTCAACCCAACATTTGCAGCCCCGTATGCCGGTGCAAGCCGGCATAGGGGATGCGCGCGAGCGTATGTCAATAGCTCGCGCTTCGCATCGCTCCCCATCGCTATGAAAAAATACTTTATTTGCAGCTTAACCGCATGCCAAATCTTGTGTTGCACTCAACTGATGGCACAGGAAGCCGCTGAGCCCATTCAGGCGCAAGAAGCCCCTTCTGCTCAGGCCGCAAAACCTGATGCCAATCACGCCGTTGTTCAAATCAATCAGCCCTATGTTTCCAAAAGTTTTGGCGAATTAACCTTACCTTTTATGTGGGAAGTCGAGGTTGATGAAACGACAAAACGCCTTGTTGCCACAGAAACGCGCACGGAACAGCCTGCACGCCTCACGATGGACATTATTGCCACGCCCAAAGATACCAATGGCGAACAGATTGCGCGCGATATGATTGCCGCAGTGGCCGAAACACTGGGCACAACAGCACAAATCCAAGTTGCCAAAGAAAAGCTCAATTGCGGTAAATCTAAAAAATGTCCTGAACTGACATTTGTCCGCAGCAGCTTGGAAGGCAATGAAAACGGCGTGCCGCGTCGATGCGCACTGGAAATCGTACCGTCTTCAGGTCAAGTGGCAGTGCTTTCGCTTTGCGCACATGCAGAACGTACTTATGAACCTGAACTGAGTGCCATCGTGCATCAGGTTTTTACCATGATGAAATAACCAGCGAGTTTATTTTTATGCGCATTTGGAAATTACTGGGGAGTTTTTTGGTAGGTGGAGCGGTGATGTCATGTGGTCAGCCGCAGGATCCAGCACCTCAAAAAGCAGCGCCCCCCATCGTCAAATGGGAGGAAATCAAAGGCGATGCCGTGGCTTTTGTGCGCATGCATCCGGGCGCAGCGCAAAAAAATACTTATGTCGACTGGAAACATTATGCGCATCCCGAAACCGGGGATAAAATTTGGCGCGTCAACGGCAAAGATATCTCTGCTGAAGCTGCGAACGCACTGGAAAACTTGGCGGCAGCGGTCACCCAAGACCTCATCCCCTCCGATGGCATATATACATGCCGATACCGCGAGAATATGCCACAATATCGTCTGGATTTGACTCGCGATGGCAAACACTATGCCGTCGTTTCAAGCTCGGATTGCCAGCATGGTTCACCGTTTAATGTGCTTGTCGATGGGGTTTGGCATATTCAAATGAACGGCGAAATCGGCAAAGCCCTCGAAACCGCACTTCAGTCGATCAATGTGACATTAAAAGTCGGCGAAACACCGGCCGTTTTTATGCTTTCCGATAAAATTCAAATTCAGGGATTTGAAGGCAAAGCACAGACACATCCTGCCGCCTATTATGATGCCAAATTCCGGGCTGATGCCACTTTTGGCGGTGCCCTCAAATATTTTGAAACCCTTTTCGGAGCCCTTGAATTACCGGAAGTAGCCTGCAATCAGGCAAAAAGCGCAACGTGTTCCGATGTTTCGGCCCGATATACCGTCAAAGTTCTGCCCGGAGTGACCTATTTGCAGCCGATTAAATTCCATGCAGCTGCCGTAGAAGCCAAGTTCCCGACTCAAACCGAATTTGAACAGCTTGCCAAAGCCCGTGAAAATGCAGGCTTTAAGGCTTATGCCGCTGCCTATGGTAAAGATACGCCTGTCCAAGTGACCTGGCATGACGGCGGTGATTGCAAAATGGTCAAAGGTTTGGCCAAACACTTTGAATTGCCCGAAACCTTGTCATGCAGCTACTGGCAGCTTTCAGCCAAAGATAAGCCATCCGGCATTTATTATAACGGCCTCAAATCATTCTGGATTGAACCAGGCGACGGCACACAGGTTTTTATGGATGCCATTTGTCATGAGAAATCGTTATCTAAAACCAGCCAATCCAAACTTTGTCAGAAAAAAGCCACTCAAAAGCCCATTGCCGCCGGTTCAAATGTTTTCATCCGTCATGACGGCAACGTGATGAAATTCGTCACTCAAAACGGCGTCACAAAGATAGAATCATGAGGCTCCACCTCAACCCAACAGCGTACGGCATACGCAAAGTTCTTTTGGGGCTCCGCCCCAAGCCTCGCCAAGGGGCTGAGCCCCTTGGAACCCACCATGTGAGGTGTTTTTTCATGGGTTGAACGAGTACTGATTGCTGACGTTTAAGGGCGAAATGAGAGACTCTGTATCCCATTCCGCATTTTTTAAAATAATGCTTTTACGGGTGGATTTTTTGATACAGATCACTAAAATATCATGCCTTTATTTGAAAACGGATTTGTTCACCCGTCGATAAAAGCATATGGAATACCCTTTTTAAGGTTTTGCAAATCAGTTTGTGAACGGCATCAAGGGAACAATCATGAGTCATAAAAGCGTCTGATGCCAAAGAATCACATTTAGAGCTTCCGAGATTCTAGACGCATCATTTCCGAAATGGAGAGGATATTGATGAAAAGCAAAAAATGGTTATTTGCACTCCTTCTTAGTTCGTTTGCTTTAACAGCATCAGCTTGCGGCGATGATGCAGGTGGGAGCCAGGACGTCCAGTCAGAATTGACCTATAAACTGACATGTGCCTCCCCCAACACATGCACACTCACTATGGAACCGAATCAGGATGGTTTGATTACCGTTCAGCTTTCTTCTTTGGATAAGGACGGTAAAACCAATTTTGTCCCCGGTGTTCAAATCACAGCAACGACACAGAGCAATGCTGTTTCCATCGTGACGGATGCAAATCCTCAAGTCACCGACGCGCTCGGTCAATATGCACTTCGCATTCACAGCGGTTCTGAAGAAGGACTTGCACTCTTTACGTTTAATCCAGATCCGGCCTATCCTGCCTTACCGCTGACCTTTGCTGTTACCGTCAGAAAACCCGAAGTTGTGACTCCGCAGCCAGCCGTGACAAATTATGAAATTTCGGCCATTTATAACGGTACACAGAAATTAAATTATGCTGAAGTCATGCTGTTTGAAGACACGCACTGCGCCGAATTGGTCACGACCGGCATGACAAGTGATGAACTCAAGGCAATCACGGCACCAGATCCTACCCTCAAACAGTCCAAAGCTATCACCACCACCATTGATGAAGTCACGTTCAATATTTCCCGCGAGGAAGCTGACTTTACATCTTATGCCGCACTTGCCATTGCACAAGCCGGCGGCGTGATGGTGGCTTACGGCTGTAACGACGGTCTGAGCCGTAATGTCCCCAACACTGTCATTGCCCTGAGCGATGCACAGCTTTCCGAAAATCCCGATGTCGGTCCTGGTGATGATCCCACTAAACCGCCTATTATCGATCCCGATAAACCCGAACCCGAAATTCCCGAACTCGACTACAAAGGCACCTTCGAACTGACCAGCTCATTCAACGCCTTGTCGCTCTTGCCCCATGCTGAAACCGATGGCAGTTTCGTCATGTTCAAAGACATGCTCGTCGGCGACTGGATCGAATTTGCCCTCGATATGCTCAGCGATCCCGAAGGTACAGTACCCAAACTCCTCACCGAACAGCTGCTTCCGCTCTTGCTTGATGCCGAATGGTTCAGCAATCTCGTCGGCAAACTTCTCGGCGATTCAGTCGCCGCACTCCTCACGCCGGAAACCATTAATGCCCTCTTCTCACAATTCGGTCTCGACAAAATTATCAAAGAAACTCTGACCGAATTGACCGCCCAGATCTCCTGGTGGAACACTGCCACAGGTGCTGTCGAAATCGTCAATAACCTTGCGACAAACTTCACACTTCATGGCAATTTCTCCAACAATGCCTACAGCACACTTGATGCGAACCAAAGCATCTCCGGTATCGGTCACAATTATCAAAGACTGCTCTATCACAACGGCGGTATCCCCATTAATGGTAAAGATTGTATCGTGGGTCAAGCCTTCGAAGATCTCAAAGATGGCTCCACCATCTGCTCCATCAGCCTGACCGATATTGAAGGCGGCGGCGTAATTCGCGGTGCATTTACTGCCAATTTCTCCGATATCGATGAATATGGCGCAGCGGCTACCGTCAATATTCAAAAACATGCACTCGATCTTGCCTACGGTCGCCTCATCTACGGCGTCCTCATGAACGTCCTCCCCGAAGTCCTCGGTAATGACAAACTCGATAGCCTCGGCGGCGTGCTCGAATATTACATCGGTATGGGCCTGCTCGCGCTTTGGAACAAAAATCACGCCGATCAGCAAATCACAGATAAAACCTCATGCGCAGCTATCGGCGAAGTCGCCTCCGGCTACCTCAATGAACTCCTTGGCAGTAACGAATCTATTGCCACCATCATCGCCATGTTCGCAAACGGCTCCAC
>JAGBXG010000028.1 GCA_017629415.1 Pseudomonadota bacterium
GGGGCAAAGCCCCGGTTGGGGGTAGGCGCGTATTTGCGCAGCAAATAGCGCCGAAGGGGGCTCGGCCCCCTGACATGAAAAAAGACCTTATTTAAAACCACAGTTCCGTATATTGATAAGTATTAAGGTCCTCTTTGACTTTATCCGGGGATTTGGTGTGGTAATAATTGTAAACATTGTCCATCTTGATCAGGCGTGTGTCTTTGTAGGTGCATTGGGTACCGCTTGCTTCTGTTTTGGATTTCCATGCTTTTTTCAAAGAAGATATGGAGTAGGCTTTCAGGCGGTTGCCATTGACGCCGGTGGCTTCGGCCACATAGACATATTTGATGGTTTTATCGGCATTTCTGGAAATACCCAGAACCATGGCGACGTGTCCTGAACCGCCTGTACATTTTTTGTTATCGACATCTTTGTCGCCGACATTGCATCCGCCGCTGCTGTCTTTTGGACATTTGTAATTGCCGTACCAAAGTAAATCGCCGGCTTTAAACTGGGAAGTTTCAGTTAACGCACTGATTTTGACAAAATCCGATTCATTGAGCTGACTCAATTTTTCATAAACACTTTCATATTTATTGTTCGGATTGGCAGCGTCTTTATGATTCGGAGTGGAAACATTATTAACATAATCTTTGCATCTGAAATTTCGTTGATATTTTTTGTTGGCATCCAGGCAAGTGGAAGCTTTGGCAAATATCACAGAACCCCAGTCTCCGAGATAGAAGCGTCCGTTTCTCATGGCCCAGCTGACAAATCCCGAACATCGCAAGCCATTGGCACCAATTTCGGCACCTTTTTTATTTTTCAGCTGGCATCCCCATGGCACAACCGTATCTTGGTTTTTGCCGCCCATAATGACGGTATTGTCTGTAAAGGATGAAAAACTGTTGTAAGCTTTGTTGGTCAGGTTCAGTCCGAAAATGCGTTCCTGAGCTTTATAAGTATCTTTGTCTGATGCTGCGTTATAGCTTGCCATCGTATATCGACCAACCGTCATCGGAACGGTGTAATCATCCGAAGCCAGGCGTGAACTGGCGTAAGGAATATCTTTAGGAAACTGTGTGACCAAGAAACGTGCGGCTCCCAAGACACTGGCCCGTGAACCGTAATTCGAGCTGCCAACGCTGTAAATATAAGGCTCGACAAACTTATCATTCATGTCTTTGACAAAGACTTGTGTCGTTTTATCATTGTAATATCGACAACCCAATTCCCCCAGTTCATATGCACCGGTATCCGGCTTTTTATTTTGATATCCCGGCGTATTAAAATCCCTGATTTTTTTGATATCTCCCCAAGTCAGGTTCGATGGCAAATAGGGTTTGAGTGCCACGACTGCGGATGCACTCTTGCCGCTGCTGTGTTTTGCCGTAATTTTAAGCTCGCGGGCATGATCTAATTTTTTGTTTTTGCAATCCGGACTGTTTAATACAACGTTACTTTTTAAGGTAATATCATGATTTTTATTGCCATAGCTGACACTGACCAAATGCTGATAAGCCACGTCATCGGTGATATTTTCAAATTCCCAGCTCAAAACTTGATCCGATGCTTTGGGATCGAGATCGGCTTTTATCGTGACGGCTTTGCCTTGTAAGAGCAATTCTGCCGTTGCCGTATCTAAAGTCAGAGAATCGGGATTCACCGTGGTGGTGCCTGGTTTTGGGGTGGCTGTGATATGTGTGGCATTCAAGCGAATTTCTTTCAAACTGCTGTATGCTCCATCTGCACTTTGCGGTGCGCCCACCCTAATTTCGTACGGCGTAAGGAGTTCATTGAGCGATTCTTTAGTCCCCAATACTGCAACATGCTGCGGATTATTCCAATTGTCAGCGGTAAAAGTGAGTTCTTGAGGCTCAACCGTAGCAACAGCGGAATCTGATGTTTGAACAGGCAGAATAACGACATCGGACGGCGCACGGCTGAGTACAATTGTCAGTGTCACATTCTGTTTATCTTGAATCGTGGTAATACCTTCCAAAGGCGTGACAAGAATAGCGGCATCTGGCAATTCAACATCCGAGTCATCAGTGATATCTGAGTCTTCAGGCGGCTCGTCATCTAAAATTTCATCATTATCATCGGTACCGGAATCATCACCTGAATCATCATTGCCTGAATCATCATTGCCTGAATCATCATTGCCTGAATCATCATTGCCTGCCACGGGCTCGCAGTGCCCATTGACCATTTCATACATCTCAGGGCAGACATCACTGCCTGGGGCCACAGAATCTAAAGCACAGCCGTAAACGCCGGCGATTGACAAAGTGCTTAAAAGTGAAAAACAGATGAGTGATTGATGAGACATCCCATTACTCCTTTATATCACGAAACCATAGAAATCCGGTTTCCTAATCTAATGATATAATTTTCATCACAAGGTTACAATTCGTTTAACAAAACATAGAAATCTCTATATCTACAATTTATGCACTGCCCATACTTTTTTTTATTTATTTTGGGGAGGGGGCAAGCCCCCTGCGGCGCTATTTGCTTTGCAAATACGCGCCTACCCCCGGGCAGACCTACGGCGTACGCAAAGTTACAAAAGACTTACGAAGTGGTATGTCGCGGGGACGAAAAATGGGGGAGCGGGTCCCCATTTTTCCAAAAAACGAGTGTTATCAGTACCCGGCTCACTCATAAAAACATCAAATTCATTGCGGGTTCCAAGGGGCTCAGCCCCTTGGCGGGGTTTGGGGCGGAGCCCCAAATAAACTGTACCCATAAAATAGGACACTAACAAAAGAGGGGTGTCCCAATGTCATAGACACTTGAAAAAGGGCCATCCCCTTGGTAGTGGAC
>JAGBXG010000260.1 GCA_017629415.1 Pseudomonadota bacterium
AAGCTCCATATTTTTCTGTACTTCACCGCGCGTTAAACTGTTCAGCTCACACACAAATGATGCCCGGAATTTTTTAGATACCACCGTACCCGCCGCAAATGCCATCGCGCGATAAACTGAATCGTCCATCGCTGCTAACGCAACAATCATTAAAAGTTCAAGCTCTTTATAGTTGAGTGCAAACGTCTTGCGAATACGATCAATCGCCAATTCATGACCCGCCTCCTTCGCCGCCCTGCGGATCCGCGCCAGCATCTCACTGTTTTGTGCTAAAAACGTCATGATCGCCTCGTGCGTGGGAATCCCGCGACGATCAAAAAATCCGTTCTCAAGCATCAGCTGCGTTTCGCTAAAAAACATGTCATCATCATACAAAGCTCGCGCTAAATGCGTACTCGAGATGGGCATGTCATCCGTTTCCTGCGCCGTCACCTGACAGCGTTCGGGAAAACGACGCGCATAATGCGCACACATCATCAGGACAAGCTCACGCCAGGCATTCAAATAAGCACTGTTGAGCTCGCGAGATGTCAGCTGCGTATAAAAAGACCGCATGGCCTCTTCACTTTCGTCATCCTCTTCAGAGGCATTCTCATTCAAGGCTTCAGAACTCTCAAACTCAGCCATGTCCTGGACTTCATTCGTCTGCTCTTCGATTTGTTCACGCCTATCTTGCTGCATATCGTCCATATTTTGCCTCAATCTCATGTTTTTTTATGTGCCCGTTTCTCTAAAAAATGCACAATGAATAATCTACATGAATTATTATTCTTGTCATTATGATTGGATGGAATAAAAGTCCTTAAACTCAGTAGGCAAAGTGCCTACATGAAGTTTAATTTGTTTCAAAACAAACTGCAGAATGGGATACAGACACCCGTTTCCCCCCTAAACGTTAACCCCCAACACTCGTTTCACTGACAATTCACATCAGTTCTATGGTGGATGACAAGGACTCAGTCCCTTGACGTGGTTTGAAGACATATTGCAGGGGGCCAAGCCCCCTGCGGCGCTATTGGCGCGGCGTATGAAGCCGTCAGGCGAAATAGACGCGCCGCAAGGCGTATGCAAGCGTCAGCGAAGCATAGCCGCGCGCCAATACGCGCCTACCCCCAATGCGGGGACACCCCGCAACACCCCGATGTTTTCCCTTGATACAAACTCGTTCAACGTCATTTAAAACCTCTAAAACTATGCATATCAAACGAAATTTACGGATTTTTATCCTCGGCCTGGCGGCTTGTCTGGCACTCGGCTGCAACAAAAAAGCAGATGACAACAAAGCTGCCCAACCTCAACAAAACAACGCACAAACCCAAGACCCCGAAGAAAACGCCAGAATCGCAGCGCGCGCCGAAAAAGTTAAAGCACAGGTCGAAAAACTTCGAAAAGAAGGCAAAATTCTCGCCCCAAGAGTCGATCTCCGTTTCAATGTCGTCAACACCAATGAACGCATCTCATTTGACGATGCCACACGCAGTTGGGAATATAAAAGAGCACCCATCTCGCGATGCTATCAGGAAGTCTTGCTGTTCGATGAAACCGTCACAGGCGAAATGTCTTTTAAACTGGCAAGAGGAACAGACGAAAAAATAGAAGTCTCGGCGTTTAAAACAACCATTGCAGATCCCGATTTCAGCGACTGCGTCAAACGTGCATTAAACACTTGGCGTTTGCCCGAACAAGCCACCATTGAAGCCAGCATAACACTCAGCTCACGGCCCGCCCCCACTGCCGAAGAAATCCGAAAAATTTATCAACCCAACAGCAATCCCGGCAATCCTCCCCATGAAGACCACGCCGGACACCAACATTAGGATATTTTATGACGCAACACATGCGAATCATCATTATGACCGCCGTCATCACTTTGATATGCGCATGCGGTTTGATGACGCCCAAACAGGCTTACGCACAAGTTCCGCCTGATGTGACCATGGAAAAGCTCAATCCTGATGCCCATCCTGCATTGCGCGGATTCGCGGAATTCGGCATGGGCACGTTAATCGGCACCGCTACCGGCGGTACTGCTTTTCTAACCTCGCTGTTTCTCAAACCATGGGATTTGCGACCGGCACTGATTTCAGGCGCCATTCTGTATCCCCTCGGCATTGCATCCGGTGCCATCTTAGGCGGCTATCTGACCGACAGTAAATCTGGCTATTGGGAACCCTTTGTCGGTGCATTCACCGGCGCCATTATCGCCGATATCACAGCCTATTTTCTGTCCGAAGATTATCCCATCATGTCCGCTGTCCTCGTTCTCGTGCTGCCCATTGTGACCACACTTGTCGCCATGGAATACTCGCATGAACGCCATGCACAAAACGAAAGACGCGCACTGCATGATGCTGTAACCTCACGCTCACGTACTGCTATTATGCCGTTCTCCTTCGGATTCGGATTTTAGGCACTTATCCCTGGATCCTTTGGGCTCCCTGCGCTCGCCAAAACAGTGCAGACAATCATGGACACTTATCCCTGGATCCTTTGGGCTCCCTGCGCTCGCCAAAACAGTGCAGACAATCATGGACACTTATCCCTGGATCCTTTGGGCTCCC
>JAGBXG010000261.1 GCA_017629415.1 Pseudomonadota bacterium
AACTCTATATGATGGTGCTCAGTGATGTCTCCAGAAATACTGCAAAAATTTTCGATGACTGGTTCGAAACCATCTCTCCAAATACACCAAATGCCCTCTATGCAGGCATTATCGATACACTCGAAAATAACCCCATTTTCATCAGATTATGGGCCTGGGAACGACTGTCCACCACCATTCACGGACCCCGAATCCTAGAAACATGCTCCAGTATATTTGAAAAACTCAGAACACGTATTCAAACACAAAATCCCAGCATCTCAGACGAACAATTCGAAGCCGTCGAAGCACTCTGCCACGGCTACTTACTCACATCTGCCATGTACATGAGATGTGATCCCGAAACCGACATCGCCGAAACATCTGAAAACTCAAGCCTGGCATGCCGACGACTCGAAACAACAATGAAATGTCAGGCAGTCTTACTCGAATCTATCCAAAAACTGCTTGATGCTTAAAATTCACCCCATACCATTTAAAAACGCAACACAAAGCTTACAGGCGAAAGATTAACCATAGCCCACAAGAGTAGAGCATACACAAACTCGTAAATCACATACAATGTGGTATGCAACAAAAAGCAAAATGGAATACAGGGTTCCCATTCCCCCCCCAAAACATCCATAACCAACCCCCTGCCAACCTACAAAAAAGCCCCAAATCCTGCCATGGCAGAACTTGGGGCTCAGTCGCATGAGATTTTCTTAAATATGAAGTCTTACAATTTAATTTGAGGCATCTCATTCAAACTGACACAATCTTCAATACTCGATGCTTCATTGGTCAGTTCCAAAGCATGTTCATACGCCGCCTTCGCAGCTTGAGCCGCCTCTTGCGCTTCCTGCTCAGCTTCCAAAAGATGATTCTGAGCTTGACCTTCATCCGTCGGCGGCTGATTTTTTATATCAAGTGCCATTTGAGCCGCCTTTTCTGCCGCTGCCTTAGCCGCAAGCTCAGCTTGAAATGCCTGCTGAGCCGCTTCACGAGCCGCCTCTTCAGCCTCACGCTTCTTCACACGCTGGACAAACTTTAAATCAATCTCTTCACGACTTCGGAAACCTTCGCCTAATACCTCGTGAACATTGGATAACGCAATAAATGCATTCGGATCTACCTTGCGAATAAAAGGTGATAATACACGCGCATCACTCGGACTGACAATCGTCATTAATACCTCACGCTCCTTGTTCGTAAACATACCACGCGCGTAAAATGCCGTCACACCACGATCCAAATTCTTAATAATATAATCCGATATCTCCTGCGTCTTGCTGCTGAAAATCATCATATTCTTCGCATAGTCAAAACCATAAACAACTCGATCTAAAATGACACTCGAAAGATACAAGGAAAATAACGCATAAGCAGCCAAAACTACCGGCGGCGCAATATTGGCATCACGCTGCATCAAAACAATCGTCGCAGCCGTAATCACAAAAAAATCAACACATATCATCGAAACACCGGGCGCAATCCCAAAACGTTTCTTCAATATCGCACTCACAATCTCTGTGCCCGCCGTCGTCCCCTTGAACTTAAAAACTAAACCAAGACCAATACCAGTAAAAACACTGCCCACTAAGATGAAAAAGAAAAAATCCTCCTTCAACATATACTGAATCGTCTCAGTATTCTGTAAAGCAAGCCACTCAAAATAAGGAATATCACCACGCAATAAATCAATAAAAAATGCATTCGTCGAAAAACCATAAAATGTACGCACACCAAATGCATTACCAAGTTCGACAATACCCCAAATAAATAATGGCACATTTAAAATCCAAATTAATGCACCAACACTCGGACCATCCGGCCAGATAAAGTTTAATGTCATCGATATGCCTGTCACACCGCCAGGAACAACATCAGCCTCAACCATAAAAAGACCAAGACCTACCGCTGCAACAAAACTCCCAACCGTGATCATGAAATAATCAACAAGAACTTGTAGTTTTTGAGACAGAAGCACGAGATTCTCCTAAAATGGGAAAATAAAACTCAATGATAAAACACAAACTGATGCAGATGATTTGCAACAAAACACCCAAACGTAAAAAAATAACAAAATCAATCCAATAACGGCATAAAAAATCAACATCAAAGCATTAAATCATCAGAATCTTGCACCTTAAACCACAATGAAATAAAAAATATACGACTTAGGCATACATTTTGTGTAGAACCAAAATAAGAAAATGCCAGGCCGAAAGACGTGGCAAACCCGGCATACCAGCCCAAACACTCATACAATGCCCCGCAATAAAACCAGAAAGGAGGGTATCATGAAAAATATCACACAAAATATCACCAAATATTTAACCATCCTATTCACCGCCACAGGCTTGGCAGGAAATGCCATCGCACAAGATGACGCACAAAACAAAGAAACACCCCCAAATACGACTGAAAACACACAAAACACACAAAATCATCAAACCCAGCAAACAACACTCGGAAAACAATTCAATTCCCTCTCGGAAATGATTCGACAAAATATGCCCGAAGCCGCCGCCACAGCTGACGCCGCGATACAACAAAAATCAAAAGGTACAACCGTCACACCCGAAGCACGGCAATACGTCGATGCCATCCAAAAATATTACGATAACGCCAAAACTTATTCCGCATCCTTCGAACAGGAATACGAAACCGTCGATGGCATCAAAAAAACATCAACTGGTACCGTCTGGTTCAAAAAACCAGGCATGATGAGATGGGATTACGAAACTCCTGAAGCCAGATTCATCATCAGTGACGGCGAATCACTATGGACTTGGGAACCCACCTACAGACAATTCTGTAAACAATCACTCAAAGGCTCACAACTCCCCTCTGCACTCTCATTCCTCACAGGCACCGGAAAAATCGAAGACGACTTCTCCGTTAAACTCGCAAAAATCAATGGAAACCAAGTACAGCTCGAACTTACACCCGCTGAACCCTCACTCGCCTACGAAAGCATGAAATTCGAAATCCTCATGCCTTCCGCAAAAGTCTACCGTGCCACCATCTACGATGCCATGGGAAACCTCAATCGAATCACATTCAAATCACCAGAAATTAACGCCGAACTCGATAATAACTCCTTTCGATTTAATCCCCCCGCAGATGCAAGACATATTTGTGAGTAAAGGGCTCCAAACAACAATACCTAAATCATGGTTTTATAAACCTGTGCATGCCATCTGGCAGAACAATATACCAACGCTTAAACTCTCACTCACAACCACAAACTTGCCATTCGTTTTGATTCACCAAAAAACACGTGATATCCTCATCCATAATATCGTAGGATGGAATACACCCATCACATGGATTTATCGACCACTCACTTCAAAATTATACAATAACCAATACTTCTGGTTCGGCCCAGGCGATATCATTAAACACATGAAACCCAATATGCACATGCCCGTCATGCTGTGGTTCTTCTAGGAAACCCCATGAAACAAATCAATACACTCCTCAAACAACTTCTCGCTCTCTCTATCACCACCGCCATCACCATGGGATGTGCTTCCCCT
>JAGBXG010000262.1 GCA_017629415.1 Pseudomonadota bacterium
CCCCCTATTGGGTTCACTTATAAAATGGGGCAATTTTTTGAAAAAAGTGCAGATTTTTCGAAAATTCGCTATTTTTGAAAAAAACTTGAGTTTGCAAACCATGAGCGAAGCAAATTAACTCTCTCTCCATTTATGGAGAGACCGCGCCGCAGGCGCGTTAGAGAGGTCCAAGTCCCCATCTCCGTTGGAGAGGGGGATTTAGGGGGTGAGGCACCATGAGCGAAGCGAATCATCTCTCTCTCCAGTGGGAGAGACCGCGACAAAGGCGCGATAGTGAGGTCAGATACCCAAGGGCATCAAATTTCTCTCCATTAAGGAAACATAAAGTTTTTGTGATACTCTACCCCAAGGCATGAGTTTTTTGAAAACCATAAAATTTCTTCTCAGAAAAGAAATATTTTTACGGCGTTTCGGTTGGCTTTTGCAAGCCCATGTCTATTTATCACGGGGTGGGCCGTTTGCCCTGTTCAAATCACTTATGATGTCAGATGAGAAGATGAATATGTTAAAAATAGGATGCCACCTTTCCGTTTCTAAAGGTTATGCCGCGATGGTTGAGGATGCCATTTCGATTGGTGCCAATACATTTGCATTTTTTTTGCGCAATCCGCGCGGTGGCAGTGCTAAAGCCCTTGCTCCCAAAGATATGGCCAAATGCAGGGAATTGCTCAAAGCGCACGCGTTTGGACCGCTTGTGGCACATGCGCCATACACACTTAATCCATGCGCGGCAAAACCTGATCTTCGCGAATTTGCAGTCACAACAATGCTGGACGATTTGAAGCGTTTGGATGAACTTCCGGGCAATTACTATAATTTTCATCCCGGCTCCCATGTCAGTCAAGGCGCAGAACGCGGTATCGAACTGACCGCAGAATTTCTCAAAAGGATTCTGGAAATGCCATTTCAATCGCGCGTTTTGATTGAAACCATGGCAGGCAAAGGCAGTGAAATTGGCCGCAATTTTGGTGAAGTTGCTGCAATCATGTCCCGCGTGGGCGACACAAGCCGTATAGGTGTCTGCCTTGACACATGTCATATTTGGGACGGCGGCTACAATATCGTTGAAGATTTAGACGGTGTACTCGATAAATTTGATGCTGAAATCGGCTTAAACCACCTTTATGCCATTCATCTCAACGATTCGATGAATCCGTTTGAAGCCCATAAAGACCGCCATGCGAAAATTAATGAAGGTCATATCGGTTTTGATGCGTTGCTCAAAGTCGTGACACACCCCAAACTCAAACACCTGCCCTTTATTCTGGAAACACCGAATGAACTTCCTGGCTATGCTCAAGAAATTGCCATGTTCCGGAATGCTGTTGAGCATTGTTGATATAAGAATGTCTAGAAAGTTCTTATAGGCTTGAGCCCCACAAATACAAATGCTAAGGGGCGCAAGCTTTTTGGAACTTTTCTATATATCTAAGCAAATATTAAGGTTCCAATATTAGTTTTATATATTTTATTGTTTTTTAGGGAACCAGCCTTTTTCGACACGTTTTTTTTGTTCAAACAATTCGAGAATACTCCAGAAGAAAGAACAAGCAAGCACCGCGAGTATAGCGGATATCATGATATTTGAGAGGAAGAGGGAGACGGAAAGTGTGAGGGTTCCAAGGATGGCAAATGCAGGCCAGCATTTTGTTCCAAAATGATATTCTGATTTGATAACAATGGGGTGAAAAATGCCGATAATGAAAAAAGATGCCACTGCGATAACGAATCCTTCAAAGTGCATAGTAGTGTCCTATTCTATGATAAAAAGTGCATAGTAGTGTTTTATTCTATGACAATCTGATAACAAATATATATTATTTTCGATATTTGCGCATTAAGTCTTTGACGAGAGCTTGATTTTCGGGCGCATGGTAACGCAGAATAGCTTTTTGTCGGTCGCGCTGCGCGCGAGATTTTGCACTTTCGATAGTTTTTTGACCATCGATGGGTAAATAGGGCGTATAACCGGTATAATACATAGTTGTGGCGGCACTCATAGGCGTTGGCAAGAAACTTTGCACCTGATCGACAAACATTTTTCTATCTTTTAACCACCGTGCGACATCTAGCATTTCGCGATCGCCGCAACCTGGAAATGAAGATATAAAATAGGGAATTATATATTGTTTTTTACCGCAGGAACGCGATGTAGAAATAAAGAGATCGCAAAAATCGTCGAATATTTTAACTTCCGGTTTCAGCATGAGGGAAAGTACATCGTTATTGACGTGTTCTGGGGCAATTTTGAGGTATCCGCTGGTGTGATATCTGGCCAGTTCCTGAATATACTCAGGAGAACGCAAAGCAAGGTCATAGCGAACTCCCGAACCGATGAAAGCATGTTTGACAGGGGGGAGGGCGCGTATTTTGCGGTATAAATCGATGGTTGGCTGGTGATCTGTATTCAGATTTTTACAGATTTTGGGCACGAGGCACGAAGGTTTGGTGCATTGACGACAAATATCGGTATTTTTTCCCCCCATACGATACATATTGGCTGACGGGCCGCCGATATCACTGATGGATGCTTTGCCTTTGGGCTGTTCTTGACAAATCGCGAGTACTTCACGTTCGATGCTTTCCGGGGAACGACTTTGAATGACACGGCCTTCGTGTGCAGCAATAGAGCAAAATGCACAACCGCCAAAGCATCCGCGCATGATCGTGACAGATGTTTTGATCATGTCATAGGCCGGAATGCGTGCATCGCCGTAGCTAGGATGCGGCTTACGGGAGAATGGCAAATCGTAGACAGAATCGAGTTCTTGAGTGGAAAGGGGTTCAGGAATGGGGCCTATCCAGAGTTCACGATCGCCATGTTTTTGGACAATGCCGTGGCCTCCCAGACGTGTTTCGAGAATTTGATTACGCGAAGCTTCTGCAACGGCACGTTTATCGCGCCGCACTTCATCGAATGAAGGCACACGGCGCACGTCGTATTCTCCCCTGCGGTTGCCGTGATTATCTTCGCAAATGCGAAGGTTTTCGGGCAAGGTGTCGCAAAGCATAGCAATGCCGGGAAGTCCGAGAAAACGATCAAGAGACCATCGGTAAGAAAGGCCATGTGCAATAGTTTCCAAGGCCCATTCACCACTGCCAAAGCTGAGGATATCGGCACCGGAATCGATAAGAATAGACGGCATGACGGTGTCGCGCCAGTAGTCATAGTGAGCCATACGGCGAAGACTGGCTTCAATGCCGCCAATGACAATGGGAATATCCGGGGCAAGCCGACGGCATGTTTTGGCATAAACAGTGACTGCTCTATCGGGACGTGCGCCTGCTTTTCCGCCTGGTGTATAGGCATCGTCATGCCGGCGGCGCTTTTCAGAGGTATAATGATTGACCAGAGAATCCATATTCCCCGAATTAATGCCCCAAAATAGCTTAGGTATCCCCAATGCCAGGTAATCCTCATCACATTTGGGTTGCGCAATGACACCAACACGGAAACCTTCGGCGTGAAGAAATCTGCCGACAATACCCGTAGAAAAAGCTGGATGATCGATATAGGCATCGCCGGAAACAAGAATGATATCGCACTCTTGCCAGCCAAGTTCATCCATTTCCTGACATGTCATCGGAAGAACAGGAGCAGTACCCAAACGTGCAGCCCAGAATTTTTTATGTGTATGTAACAAAAGAAGACTCCTGAATTCGAGTGTGTTTGAGAGTTTTGTGGGGGGATCCGCCCCCGGGGGTTACCCACGGTGCACGCAAAGTTCTTTTGAGGCTCAGCCCCAACCCCCGCCAAAGGGGCTGAGCCCCTCTGGAATCCAGCAACCCTGTATCCCATTCCGCAAAGCGCGCATTGTTTAAAACGAAGCTACGGCGCCATAAAAAAAAAGCGCCGCAAGTGCGGCGCTTTATACTGAATTTAACGGAACAAAACCATATTCTGGCGATTTACGGCAAAATGCAGGCTCCGTCTTTACATTTCATACCGGCTGACGCACAGTCCGCGATTTCTTTGGGGGCATTGCTGAGGCACATGACGACTTTATCTCCAGCGCATGAAGTCTCAAGCTCGTTACACACTTTGATTTCACAAGAGTATTCTGAACCCTCTGCTTTGCAACGGCTGTTGGCATCACAAGGTTTATCGGTGATATATTTGTAGGAACCGCCTTCACGTTTGCATACTTCAATCGTTTGACCGTCGGCAGAACAACGTTTCTGATTAGCCGTAAGAATACTACAGCTGGTATCTTCAGCGTTTTTACATTCGGCCTGAGTATAGCTGATGCTTCCAAAATTCACGGGCGTTTCTTGGCAAACTTTGGTGCCGCAATTTTCTTTGACAATGAAATTGCCATCGGCACATTCCATAACACTGTTGTTATAACACATGGTTTCGGCAATCGATGAGCCCATGATATTGATATTTGTGCAAACGGCATTGACGCAAACACCGCCGAGGGTATCGTTGCAAGTCATATCACCGGTACAGGCATCGGCTGAAACCCATTCACCGCTTGAACATTTCTGACGTTCCTGATTACCATTCAGGATATTGCCGGTGCATTTATAGGCACCTTCATTGCAAATACAGGCTGATTTAGCAGCATCGCAAGTATCGGTTTCAGGGCAAAGTTTATCTTCTTGCCAGGCACCATTGGTACATTTCTGGAGAGATTGACCATCACAACGCCATGCATTGGATTCGCATGCACAGATGTATGTGCCATTACGTTCGGCACATTTATTGGCACCGCCGCAATCCATGTTGTTTTCCCATGCATTGTAGGCATTCACGAGATTGTATGTTTTTCTTGTACATTCCATGATGTTGGCTTTATTGGCATCACATTTCAAGTCACCATCATTTAATTTGATATCGCCGACATATTGTGCAGCTTTTTCACATTTGCATCCCAATGTACCTTCACCGGCATTGCATTGGTCTTTGCTGCCGCAGTTGGTAACCGTTTTCCATTTATTGTTTTCACAAATCTGGAAGTCACCGTTATCAAGGCATTGTGCGGCATTGCCCGAACATTCATGGCATTTTCCAGTTTCTGCGCTGCATCCATAGGTACATGCCGTAACTGTTGTATCCCATGAACCATCCGCTTTGCATGCCACAAAACCACTGCGGTCACTGTTGCACGAAGTCGTGCCTTGTGTGCAGACACATTTGCCATCTGAGCAAGTTTCTTGAGCCGAACAACCATCGAGAAGATTATCTGACCAGGCCCCCAAACGGCATGTTTGGAGTTTGCCATCCACAGAGCAACGTTTGGAATCATTGGTGCATTCAGCGACACATTTCACAGGTGTAATATCGCCGTCACAAACCGGAGTTTCGGCTGCACAGGATTTTTCTTCTGTGCCCCAGTTGCCGTCATCGCCGCATTCTACATATTTATCGACGCTTCCGGGTAAATGTAAGGCTGTGGTGCATTGAATCTGACCTTTCTGACAAGCAGCTTTGGTCACGCAAAGACCTGTGGTTTGATTGCATTCTTCTTTTTCGTCACAGGTTTTGACATTCCAAGTGCCATTCACACAAGACTTGGAATGCGTACCATCCACACAGGAAGGTGCGGAACCATCAATGCAAATATTGGCATCCGGTGCCGCATCGACACATTTTGCACCGCTCCCATCATCGCTGCATACCTTGTTCTCCCCACAAGATTCGGCTTCCCCTAATACGCCGTCCTTACAATTTTTAATGTTGCTGCCATCACATTCCGCTTTGCATTCCGGTGTATCGGCTTTCGCTTCACATTTGTCCTTGTTACAAACCGGAGTTTCGGCTGCACATGCCGTTGTGGTTTCGGACCATTTGCCCTCTACGCAGGTTTTGAAGTTACTGCCATCTGTACATTGAATTTTTTCATTTTCACATTCTGCAGCTTCAGCTTCAGGAACACATTCTTTTGTCTGTGCATCACACTTTAAACCTTCATCACAAGCCTTGACTGCTCCCCAAACACCATCAACTGTACATGTCTGAGTTCCGCTTCCATCCTCCGAACACTTCACTTCCCCAGGTTCACAATCTTTAGGCTCTGTACTCGCTTTAATCGTACAGGCATTGACAAGACATTCTTCATTATCTGCGCATTTCTGCGGAATAAGTTGGCCGTTTTCGCATTTGTTTAATGTCACCTTGTCATCCGCACAGACAGTGACGGCACATTCGGCACCTGTGGGAATGGTACATTTGCCATTGTCACAGGTCTCAGGACAAATCACTGTTTCCCATTTCGTAATGGCGCAAACTTTCATATTGTTGCCATCACAAACAGAAGGCTCTTTGGCAGGATCACAGGCTACAATTTCTTCAAAAACACCCTGAATACTTTCATCGCTGCATGCAAAATTGAAAACTGAAAAGCTCAAGCAAGCAACTAGCAGGGCTGATTTACGAATAGACATAATGATTCTCCTTATTGAAGGTATACCCATAACGAGAGTAACACTCTCATCTGCTCACTTTAGATGCACAAAATGCATCCTAGTTTCACCATTTGTTTTATACAAACTAAAACTTTTACTTACAAACAGAAATAAATTTATCAGTTCAACTTTCAACTATATAATGCTGTGATGCACAAAGAGATTGGGAAACACAAACCAGAAAAGCACCTTTGCCCCAAAGCTGCCTCCAAACACTTCAAGAAAAGCTGCATCATGGATCTACATCTATGGGAAAACGCAAAGTTTTGTAGCTTGTAAAGCACAAATCGCTTAAAAATAATCCATGCAAATGGGAACATCATTTGTTTCATTGGGTACAATTCGTGCCATCTCATAGGCATTGAGAAGGATATCAACAAGGATTCAATCAGGATGGATTTACCATTTAAAAAATTTGCACTCGGATTTTCCGGCGGCTGTGATTCGGCCTTTTTGCTGGCTTGGGCGCTTAAAAATGGATGCGATGTCGCACCGTATTACATCAAATCGCCGTTTCAACCGGAATTTGAACTGACGGAAGCTAAAAATATCTGTGCTGAACTGGGCGCAGCATTAAAAGTTTTGCCGCTCGATACATTGGCATTGCCCGAGATTGTCGAAAATACACCGCAGCGCTGCTACTCCTGCAAGCGATGTCTGTTTCGGGCGATTGCACAGCAGGCTTCGGCCGATGGCTATGATATCGTGTGTGACGGCACGAATGCATCGGATGATATTTCTGATCGGCCGGGCTGGAGAGCATTGCAGGAGCTAGGTGTAAAAAGCCCCTTACGCGAAGCCGGATTGACGAAAGCTGAAATCATTCGACGGTCTCTGGAACTTGGACTTTCAACAGCTCAAAAACCACCTCATGCCTGCCTGGCAACCCGAATTCCGCACGGCACGCCCATCACGCAGGAGATGCTGACACGGATCGATAAAGCTGAAACTGCACTCAAAAATCTTGGTTTTTCGAATTTCCGTATCCGAGTCTTTCATCAAACCGCACGTTTACAGCTGACGCCTCATGATATGTTGCTTGCCGCCCAAAATCCGCAAGCCATAACAAAGGCAATAGCGCCTTTCTTTTACCCCGTGTTCCTGGATTTATCCGAAACGCGATAACAACTGCAATCCACAACAAAGCACAAACTTATTGAAATATCATGTTACATCTATTTTCATGTATAAAATTACAATACAAACCATTTTTACAAAATATTATAAATTTCCACCAAATCTGTGAAAATCGACGCATGAGGGACTGAATCGTATATAATCGCGCCGCTATCCCTGCTTTCGCCGGTTGTCGAAAGCAGGGATACGCGTCGCCAAAGCCGCTATGGCTTGCGCCATACGCGGCTTTTTTATGAATAACGCTTCCGAGTTTGTTGCTGCACATAGAGTTGTATGCATTTCATGGTTGGGATAATTTTGCCCCCCCATGGGAAAATATGAAAATGTCTGCGGTGCATACTCGAACATTGGGGTAACAAAGTGATGACGATTGCATCTCGTCTTGAATCGATTGAAAACCGTATATCTCAGGCTTGTACACGTGCAGGCCGTGAACGGTCATCTGTGACGCTTGTGGGCGTATCCAAACGCCATCCTGCTGAAGCGATATCGGAAGCCTTAAACACGACAAATTTGTGTCATTTCGGTGAAAATTACGTTCAAGAATATGTCGAAAAACGCCAACAACTTGGAGAAAATGGAGCAATCTGGCATTTTATTGGACACCTTCAGCGCAACAAAGTCCGCCAGCTCATGGCCTTTCCGCCGGCACTCATTCATTCTGTGGACAGCATAGCCTTGCTCGACACACTGGAACGCATCATGGCGGAATGTCATCCCAATCAAAAGCAACCCATTTTGATTGAACTGCGTATTGGAGATGAAGACAGCGAAAAAACTGGACTGGATCCGCAGGCTTTAGACGAAGTTGCAGCCCATTTGGCGCAATGTCCACATCTAGATTGGCGCGGATTAATGCTGATTCCACCACTTGGACGCGAATCAGAAGCATCTCGGCCGTATTTTCAGGCGGTCAAATCCAAATTCGATGCCATCAATGCCAAACGCACACAGCCTTTAACCGTGCTTTCTTATGGCATGAGTGATGATTTTGAAGTTGCTATCGAGGAAGGTGCTACGCATATCCGCATTGGCACCGCTATTTTTGGAGCCAGACTATGACAATGCCTCCTAATACAGAGACTTTTGTAGATATCTTATCGCAGCCGCCCCAAAGCAGGTTCAAACGTATTGCCATAGCACCAGGTGATCCTGCAGGCATCGGTTACGAAATTACCGTACAAGCATTGGCAGAACCAAGTATCCGCCAGCTGCTCGCACGTACCATTGTTGTCGTCTATGCCCATGCAGGACTATGGCAACGCGCTGTAGAACTTTTCGCTCCTTCTCTCACCACATCCCGTGTTCTTTCTGCAGAAAATGCGCTGGAACCTGGCCAGATTTATCTCGTGGATCCCGGCGTTTTTATTGACATGCATCGTTTTGTGCCCGGACAGATGGATGCTGCATGCGCTAGCTGTGCCCATCAAGCTTTAATGCAAATCGTCCGCGATGTTCAAAATCATTGGATTGACGGCATCTGTACAGGCCCCATCCACAAAGGAGCCATGCGTCTTGCGGCCGTCAAAGCCATTGGACATACGGAAATGCTGGCTGAGGCCTTTGGGGCGGACAATCCCATGACGCTTTTCATCACACGGAATTTGCGCATTTTCTTTTATTCGCGACACCTGTCGCTCAAACAAGCCATCGAGGCTTTGGACACATCAAAAATCATCGATTTTGCCGTTCACATGCACACACAAATGAAGCAGCTGGGATTTGAAACTCCGCATCTTGCCATGGCTGCGTTAAATCCTCACGCGAGTGATGGCGGACAATTTGGGAACGAAGAAGCCGATATTTTAACCCCAGCTGCCGAATGTATCCGTGCACTCGGCATAGATATCACAAATCCTATCGGTGCCGACAGCGTGTTTGCACAAGCAGCTGCCGGTCAATTCGACGCAGTACTCTCGCTGTATCACGATCAAGGACATATTGCGGCCAAAACATACGATTTTGAACGGACCATTTCAGCCACACTCGGCCTTCCCTGTCTGCGTACCTCCGTTGATCATGGCACCGCTTTTGACATCGCCTGGAAAGGCCTTGCACAAACCATTTCCATGCAAACAGCTATCGAGAATTTAATGCGTTATATCTAAGCGTTTACGCAAAATTCTTTTTCAGGGCGAAGTCCTGTTGCGCGATAGAAATGTCAATTTCCATGCATCTGCGATTTCAATGCCTCGATTTCAGCAGGTGTTAGTCCAGTGATTTCTACAATGAATTCAATGTCTACACCTTTTGCAACCATCTTACGCGCAACTTCAGCTTTGCCTTCGGCTTCCCCATCCTTAAACCCCTTGGCTTCGCCATCCTTAAACCCCTCAGCTTTGCCATCCTTAAAGCCCTCGGCTTTGCCATCCTTAAAGCCCTCGGCTTTGCCGTCTAAATACGATGCTTCGAGTGTGGCGAGGTTATCGCGATACTGTTTTAAGGTTTCGTTATAAACGGCGCGTTCTTGGGGCGATAAAGCTGCCACATTGCTGACTTTGGACAATTCGGCATACAGTTCTTCCTGAGCGGCCCAAGGGATA
>JAGBXG010000263.1 GCA_017629415.1 Pseudomonadota bacterium
CGCCGCTATTTGCAAGCAAATACGCGGCTACCCCCGATGCGGGGACGGCGCCCCGCAACGCCCCGCCCAAGTTTTATTCAGATTTCCCTGTGAGAGGAGAACGTCCGGTTTTCTGGAGATAAATGGCTGTCAGATGAGGAGTTTCAGGATTTTTGCACATCTCGTCAATTTCATCCCGCGAGCAGTCTGCCACACATTGCCCGTGATGCAGAATAAAGAATCTTGAGCACATTTGATGAAGCATATCCAAAATATGGCTTGAAATCAGCACTGCCCCACCCTCTTGAACATATTTTTTCAAATATTCGCTGATTTGCCATGTGCTTTCGGGATCCAGCCCGACAAAAGATTCATCGAGTACAACCAATTCAGGCTTGCCGACAAAAGCACCAGCCATGGCGATTTTACGCGCCATACCGCCGGAATATTCACGGATCATGCGGTTTCTGGCTTCTGTTAAGTCACAAAGTTCGAGCAATTCCTCAATGTTTTTCTGGATGGCTTCGGCATCAAGCCCGCGAATACGGCCCACTAAAGACAGAAATTCATCCGCTGTCAGGTATTGGTACAACGCGAGATCTTGAGGTACAAAACCGAGGTGACGTCGTGCTTCGACGGGAGATGTCGTGATATCGTGTCCGGCAATCAAAATTTTGCCGCTGTCAATTTTAGAAAGTCCGGCGATAGAACGCATGGTCGTTGATTTACCTGCTCCGTTTTGTCCCATGAATGCCACGCATTCGCCGGCGTGAATGGTCATAGACAAGTTATCAACGGCTTTAAGTTTGCCGAAAGATTTGCTCAAGTTTTGAATTTCGAGAATGGCATGCATAGGAAATGACAAAAAATAGAATCAGGCAAGTCGAGGGAGGAGGATGTCCATGAACTCAAGGCAGGGCTATCCTCAACATAAGCTTCATCAGTCGTTTGAGTTTAAACGAGAATACCGAGCAACATAAAAATGACGGCCATACCATAACCGGCATACAAGGCGTGATGTGGCATACGCGCTGAAATCTGGCAGCCCCCCAGGTTACAGTCAGACAAACCAAACCGGATAACAAAAGTGTGACGATGGCCGCCATCCATCCACTGTGATGGGCAACAGGCAATGCGGCACAAAGACTTAGAACGAGATGATAGGGTAAAGTCAGACGTAGGCTTGCGGCATTTCTGGCTCGTGTCCACGTCTCATTATCCACGGGCAGAAGCGAATTCAATTCGGTTTCAAAGGCCGGTGTTCTCAGTGCGGCCCAAGGTTTGGAAAAAATAAGGGTTGGCACGACGACAAAGCACGGCAAATGCCATCCCGCAAAAGACACATATAAATAGGGCATATAGTTCGGCGCATTCCACAAAACGAGGCAGACAACAACAGCAAATGTCAAAACCAGCATGGAGGTCAGCGGATAACGTCGCTTGAACTGAATGATCAAAGCATGCTGCAAAGTTCTGATTACCCCCGACGATGTTCGAATTTGCTTTGCCTCACGATCATCCAAAAATTCAAATGATGCATTGAGTACAACGAGATCGTTGTCCATAAAACTGGCCAAGATGGCATAATATCGTCGATGATACAGCCGTGCTGCGTAAAGCATGGCACCCATAAAGACGACAGCCGTAATCCCTGTTGCGGTTAAAGCCGCATCCATAAACCCGGGTTTGAGCAAAGCTTCTGCCAGCAGCTTGAGCAATAATGTCGTCATCAAAGAAACGGCCAAAGCAATGGCAGGTGCCATACTAAAAGCCATGGCACTGGCGTTGGCATTATTTTTCTCAGAAGTGGCATTATCGCCGGCATAAAGAAGAATGGCAGAGGCCAGAGCGGCGCAAATCGCCAATCCCAAAGGCCAAATCAAAAGGCTGAGGGCTGCAATCACGGGTTCTGCAATCAGCTGGGGCATCCAAAAAGCCGCATAAGCCAGTGTGGACAGCCCGATGCCTTTGAAAACACGCCGCATCTGATAGATAAACAGGGCCAATGGGGGCACGGGAAATGTTGCCAAAAGACGCGTCTCACGACTTCTGAAAAGCAATTCCATCATCATAAAGGACAGGAATACCGCCCCAAACGAGGTTGCCCAATAGGATATTTCAAAAAATCTTCCGCCGGGGCTGTGAGCATCCGGATTGTACTCCAATCCGATAAAAAGCCATGAAATCAAAGACAGACAAGGCAATAGCGCGATAAAAGCAACAATCGTCTGCCGCTTCCATTTTGAGCGCAAATATTTCTGAAGCGTAGCTTGCATGAGAAAACGTGATCACTCTTGAGTAAAAGGCAACCGTACCGGACGTTCAGACTTATACAAAACTCTCGGGTGCTGGGCAGGTTGAGAGGTATCATGGCTGTCATGATTGACATAGGCCGGACGTGGACCGGATTTCTGCCCCAGCACACATTCAATTTCGCGTTCTATGGCCAGAATCCTGCGTTCGGCAAGGCGTCTGAGCTGAGGATCGGGGTTTTGTTTGAGAAATATCGTGTAATGCTGGTGCGCAATTTCATACTGCCCTGCTCGATAAGCCGTTTCTGCAGCTTCAAAATATTCAGCTGGCCGCACAGACTGCGACTGACAGCCTGATAGCATTAAAATACATGCGACATATAACAGACAACCTCTCATTCGCATTCGACTCTCAATGCTCTCCCCATTTCTTCATGCCTCATTTCCAAGCATTCAAGACATCCACACAAACCAACATGAACTGTCAAAATTGCCAAATCACATCTCAATGATGCCATATGATTCCGCACCTTTTTGCACATGCTGTACCTGCCACAAGCACACGCATCGCTTGCGCCCTATATCAAAAAAAAAAGCGATTTTATAGATAAGGGTTTGCCATTTTTTGTATAAGAATGTAGGTGTATGTAGTGCTAAAAATCACCCCTTGCGGCTTTTTTTGCCCAAAGGAAGCACCATGAAGTTTTGGCAGACACAATGTCATGCAAGATCAAACAAGCTCAAACAGCTGACAGGATTTTGTCAGTCTGAAAATATAGGCACCAGATGCCACACGGGGAATTTTAATGGACAGCGTTGAAAAAGTATCATGCCCACAGCAGAACAGAGAAACGCTTTTGGCTGCTTATGCCTCAGGAGAACGCGATTTTCATGAATGGCAGCTTTCAGGATGTGATTTAACAGGATGCGACTTGAGCGGCGCATCTTTCGTCGGTGCCCATTTAAACGGCGCACGTCTGAACCGTTGCAATTTAACGCGCACGGATTTTTCCCATGCACACATGGCACGCTCCAGCTTGTCGGAATCAGAATTAGGCTGGGCCCGTATTTCACATGCTGA
>JAGBXG010000264.1 GCA_017629415.1 Pseudomonadota bacterium
CAAATCTATTGCGGGATCCAAGGGGCTCAGCCCCTTGGCGGGGGTTGGGGCGGAGCCCCAAAAGAACTTTGCGTACCCCGTGGAATGAGCCCCCAAAAGAACTTTGCGTATGTCTCACCCCAAAAAGGCGTCAAATGACAGAAAAACAACAAAAAGAAGAGTTCTGTGTCTGGTCAGTCGGCGAAAATCATTTCAGCCGTGAGAACAAGATTATCGCTTTGCCTGAGGGTTGGGTGCGCGTGCCCAGCGGTGATTCTGCGTTGACGAGGCGCATCAAAGCGGCTGGGGAATATTGGGTTATTCTTGGGCGCTATAAGAATAAAGTGACGAAACAGGGGCTGTGTGCGCCGGAACAGACTGTTATCAAGTTGCAGGAAGCCTTAAAAGCAGAACGTGCTGATCCTGCGTATGCTAAAAAACTTGAGGCAGGCAAGCGTTATCGGGCAGTCAAACAGGAAGCTTATGTGTCGGAATTTGAGCATGAGGTGCTTGAATTTCTCAATTTTCATCCGCGTTGGGCTCATGTGGCTGAAAAAATGGCCAAGGCCGTGGCAGCTCATGCGACGCCGGTGGGCAGCGGTACCGTTGCCAGAACACAAATGATCCCCATCGAGAAACGCGCGGAAGCTGCAGTGATTGCCTGGATGCGTCATCAAACTACGAATTACGATAAGATGCATATCGAGCGCATTGCGGGCGAACGTCGGGAAGTTCGCAGGCAATTGGCTGAAGACTCTCGAGCTCTTCTTAAAGATTACCGGCGAGGTTATGATATTTCTCTCAAACAATGTCCGCTTGCGCAAGCGCTTGGAATTGAGGATTAAATTTCAAGCTGAAGTCTTCGAGGTTGCACGTAGTGTTTTGGCGTGGCGTATGGAGCCCTTCAGGGCGAACATAGCCGCGCAATGCAAGGCGTATGGAGCCCTTCAGGGCGAACATAGCCGCGCACAAATACGCCTTTCCCTGATGCAATATTTTAAACCGTTAGATTCGGATTTTCCTGAAGACCTGATGATTCAAAGATGGCGTTCATGAGCTGGATGATCTGCGGTTTTTCAAAAAAGTGATGTCTTGGGTTGACCGTTTCGGACATGTGTCTAATCTCCAGGCTGTTATCGTTGCGCCGAAAAATACGGCGCGCTTTTTTTTGTATGATAAGGAGATAAATACATGAAAGTTCGTCCGCTTCAGGATCGCGTCCTCGTTAAAAGAGTTGAAAGTGAAACACGCAGTGCCGGCGGCATCATTATTCCCGATACTGCGAAAGAAAAACCGCTTGAAGGCGTTGTGATTGCCGTGGGTCCTGGCAAACGTCTGGAAAACGGTGTTGTCGTTGCTGTAGAAGTCAAAGAAGGCGACCGTGTTCTTTTTGGCAAATATGCTGGCACAGAAATCAAGGTTGACGGTATCGATCACATGATTCTGAAAGAAAGCGATATTCTCGGCATTCTCGACTGATTTATTCCTTACGTTCCAGGTATGGAGCTGAGGTTTTTGAGATTTTATTCATTATTCATCATTTAGGATATTTATTATGTCAGCAAAAGAAATCATTTTTGACGAACAGGCTCGCAAGAAAGTTCTCCGTGGCGTTAATCAAATCGCCGATGCCGTGAAAGTGACATTGGGTCCTAAGGGTCGTAATGTCGTCATTCAGAAGTCATACGGTGCACCGCTTATCACCAAAGATGGTGTGTCTGTGGCCAAAGAAATCGAACTCGATGACAAATTTGAAAATATGGGCGCCCAGATGGTGCGCGAAGTTGCCTCTAAAACAAACGATATTGCGGGTGACGGCACCACCACAGCTACCGTTTTGGCTCAGGCCTTGTTCCGTGAAGGCGTTAAATTCGTCATTGCCGGCCAGAGCCCGATGAGCATTAAGCGCGGTATTGACAAATCCGTCGAAGCCGTTGTTGCTGAACTCAAGAAAATTGCGCGTCCGACCGAAAGCGAACAGGAAATTGAACAAGTCGGCACGATTTCAGCCAATTCGGATAGAACCGTGGGTGAAATCATTGCTCGTGCGATGTCAGAAGTCGGCAAAGACGGCGTCATCACCGTTGAAGAAGCCAAAGGCCTCGAAACAGAACTGAAAGTTGTCGAAGGTATGCAGTTCGATCGCGGTTATCTGTCGCCGTATTTCGTCACGAACAGCGATCGCATGCAATGCGAATATGACAAGCCGAAGATTCTGCTTTATGACAAGAAAATCTCCAACATGGTCGAGCTTTTACCGATTCTGGAAAAAGTTGCCGGTGCCGGTCGTCCCCTTGTCATCATCGCCGAAGATGTCGAGAACGAAGCCCTTGCCACCCTCGTTGTCAACCGCATGCGCGGTTCTTTGCAAGTTGTTGCCGTGAAAGCCCCTGGCTTTGGTGATCGCCGCAAAGCTATGATGGAAGATATCGCAGCCCTGACCGGCGGTACACTCATCACATCCGATCTCGGCATGAAACTTGAGGATGCCACACTCGATACCCTCGGGGATGCTGAACGCGTTTGCATCGATAAAGACAACACCACCATCGTCAATGGCGCCGGCAAAGTCGAAGCCATCCAGGCTCGCGTGAACCAGATTCGCGCTCAAATTGCTGAAACCAAATCCGATTATGATCGCGAAAAACTTCAGGAACGTCTGGCCAAACTCGTCGGCGGTGTTGCCGTTGTTCAAGTCGGCGCAGCCACCGAAGTTGAAATGAAAGAAAAGAAAGCTCGCGTGGAAGACGCCCTTAACGCCACTCGCGCGGCCATTGAAGAAGGTATCGTTCCCGGCGGCGGCGTTGCCCTCGTTCGTGCACAAAAAGCCCTCGACAACCTCAAACTCAACGCCGACGAACAATTCAGCGTCGATATCGTTCGCCGCGCACTCGAAGAACCGATGCGTCAAATCGCCGAAAACGCCGGCGTTGATGGCTCCATCGTTGTTCAGAAAGTCCGCGAAGGCAAAGATGGTTTTGGTTACAATGCTGCCAGCGACAAATATGAGGACATGATGGCGGCTGGTGTTATCGATCCCGCCAAAGTGACGCGCAGCGCCCTCCAGTATGCTGCCAGCATCGCCGGTCTTTTGCTGACCACAGATGCGATGATTGCCGAGCTTCCCAAAGCTGAAGCTCCTGCTATGCCCGCCGGCGGTGGCATGGGCGGCATGGGCGGCA
>JAGBXG010000029.1 GCA_017629415.1 Pseudomonadota bacterium
GCGCACGTGACCGACTGCAATGACGAAGCTGACGAAGAAAGCGCGCCATTCTGTCGAGCAAAAAAAAGGGCGGCTGTATGGCGAAGCCATAAGCCGGCCAGCTTGCGTATGCCGGCCAAAAGCCGGCATAGCAAAGCCTATAAAAGAAAAAACAGAAACCGTTGAAAATCTGCTATGAACAAGTTCCATGCTGCCGGCATGATGTACGGCATCATTTTGGTTTGAACACAGGATTTTGAGATGTATCAGCTGGTTTCGGAAACACGGCTTGAAGTCGAAATTAAGAAATCTCATTTTATTGCGACATGTGTGCCTGTAGAAAGTATAGACGCGATTCAGGCTGCGATTGTGCGTCTGAAATGCGATGATGCCACGCATAATTGTTGGGCGTGGCGTTTTGGCGATGCTTATCGATTTAATGATGATGGCGAACCTGGAGGAAGTGCCGGAAGACCCATGCTGGCGGCGATAGACGGGCAGGGATTTGATGGTGTTTTGGCGCATGTCGTTCGGTATTTTGGTGGCATCAAACTGGGCGTTGGCGGCCTGGTTCGCGCCTATGGCAATACCGTGGCAGAATGCCTGCGGACGGCGGAAAAGGCTGAAATTATCCCTAAGACAGCCTTAAAGTTTAGTGTGGATTTTGCGGATACTTATGCAATTTATGGCATCATACAGCAGCAAAAACTGGTAAAAGAGGCAGAATGTTATACAGCTCAGGGTGTAGATTTTGAGCTGACTGTAGAAGTAAGCCGCGCGGCGGAGATTCGGGATCGGCTTGTCAATTTGACGAATGGTCGGATTCAATGGAAGGATTAGATGCGCAGATTTTTATGCCTTATGACGGCAAGTATTTTATTTATCGGATGTTCGACGCAAAAAAATGAGCAACCGCCTGCCGAAGCAGCCACAGAAACAGCGGCGGTTCAGACAGAAGCCGAGGTCAAGCCGGAAGCCGAGACCTTATCAGGCGCAAAAGCCGTTGTTCCCGGCGAAGTCCCTGTCATCCGACAAGCGATAGAATTGCCGTTCAGTATGTCATTATCGGGTACACGTCAGGGCGATGAAACAGTCGTTACGTTGACCATCGATTACAAAACGGCATTAGGCAGCGCCCCTTTACTGCGTTTGACGCCCAAAGGCGATACTGAAATTGTGGGAATGATGCCGGAACTGCATTTAAAACGGCCCGAAGCCGCCGGCACAGTAACTCAAACTATCCATCTGCGCGGCACAGATCCCGGCGTAGAAGTTTCTGTCAGTATGACAGACAATGGTTTTGGCGTGGAAGTCCATGACGAATGGCCGCCTAAAAAAGTACCGCACATCGCCCCTGAAACCCCGATGGAACCTTTGCCAGCACCTATCGTTGTAGACGGCATGGAAATCGATCGCGGTGTTCGCGTCAGACCGGAGTAAAAGGTGTTTCTCGAATCGATCGATATCAGCCATTTTCGGAACCTGACAGACGTACATCTGGAGTTTTCCCAAGGCTTCAATGTCTTTTATGGTGCCAATGCCCAAGGCAAAAGCAATTTGCTTGAAGCCATCTATACCCTTGCCTTTTTAAAGGGCTTTCGGGGAGATCGTCTGCCGGATTTTATCGAATTTGAGGCATCGGTCACACAAATTTCCACGCTGCTCAACCGTGAGGGTGCTCAGACACGCTTGAGCGTTGCCATTGATGCCAAAGAGACGCGAACACGTCATGCTTATGTAGACGGTTCGCCATGCTCCAGAGCAAGGGATTATTTAGGCATTCTGCGCGCCATTTTATTTGTGCCCATGGATGTCAGCATCCAGCAAGCTGCACCGCAATTACGGCGGTCTTGGCTCGATAAAATGGTGTTTAATCTCAAGCCGGCTTATCTCATTGATTTGGAACAATACCAAAAACTTATCAAACAAAAAGCTGCTGTGCTGCGTTGCGAGCATCCTGATCCTGCGCTGCTCGATGTTTATGATGAGCAAATCATGCCGATTGCACAACGGATTATCGGGGCACGTTATCGTTATCTTCAGCTTTTAGCACCGCATATTACGCGCGTATTCGGACGCATTTTTGACGAAACCTTTGACTGTTTTCCTGTTTATAAAAGTGCCACACGCACGGAAGACATCGTCTTTGGTCATGAGCCACCGGCACCGCTGCAGGCAGTTCTTGATGGCTACAGAAACCATGTTTCCAGCTCAAGACATAAGGAAATGGCACGGCAACAGGTTGCAGCAGGTCCCCACCGGGATGACTGGGGCTTTCATTTGAACGGCAGACAAGCGCGATATTACGCCAGTCAAGGCCAACAACGCACCATGAGCCTAGCACTGAAAATCGCCGAAATCGAATGCCTCAAACGTGAAGCGAATATTGAACCTGTATTTTTGCTCGACGATGTTTCAAGCGAACTCGATCCCGTACGCCATAAACGTTTATTCGAATATCTCCACGAAATTTCGGCGCAAACCTTTTTGACAACAACCTCGCGAGGGCACGTCCCAATTGAAAATGTTGCCCGTATCTTCCACGTCCAAAATGGGAGTATCACCCTTGACTGAACCGACGATTCATAGCTCAGATTTAACAATTCAAAGCCTCATCGACTCGGCGCAAGAAAAAGGCTTAAGCATGCTCGCCAGGACATGGCAAAACCTCTATGCCGACGGATTGAATATTCCTGGGGTTCGCGTCGTCATCCTCGGCGAGTTTAATCACGGGAAATCATCGATCATCAATGCCCTGATTGGAGAAAAAGTGCTGCCATGCGGCATGACACCGACAACCCAGGTCGATACATGGATTCGATTTGGGGCAAAGCAGAATCAAGTCACAGCCAGCCGTGCCGGAAACACCGTTCTGACATGGGATTGGCAAGAATGGATCAAACTGCAGCCCAAAAAACTCAATGAATCCCTGAAAACAACATCCGCCGATCGCATTGAAATTGATCTCAAATCCGAAAAGTTCGATCCCTGCTGTATTTTTATCGATACGCCAGGTTTAAATGAAGCCTCCCTGGCACGAGAAAGTTATCTCAGCAGGTATCTGACAAATGCCGATCTCGTCATTTTTGTCCTCGATGCCAATCAGGCTCTGACGCGGACAGAACAAAATGTTTTTATGGAAATGGCTGAATCATTAACGCCGCAACAACGTTGTCTCATCATCAATAAATGTGATCGGCTCGACGAAAGTGCATGGCTTGAAATCTGCGCTTATGTCGAATCTGCACTCGCAAGGGATTTTGCCAACGAACGGTTTTATATGGTTTCAGCGCGTGACGAATCCATCGGGGATTGGCAGGATCTCATGCATGATCTGAGACATCGCATTCAGACCATTCAATCGGGCAGCAGAGAAGCTGCACAATCGCGAGTCATTCGAGAAATGCAGTTGCTGCTGGAAGGATGTTCGATATTCGCAGATGCCAAAGCAGACTCTCGGCAACCATTCGCGGAAGAAATTCAACTGTCACCGCAAAACATCGCCGATATCGTCCGTGACATTTCCGGCGATCTCAAACGCATGGAACGCCAATATATCGGCGATTTGGAACGCTTCAAACTCGATTTTCTGCGCGCCATGCCTCGCGAACTCGACAAAGCTCAGCTCGAAGATATCGAAAAATGGTTTGAACCCTTTATCGATGAAGAATTCAGCCAATTTGTTCGCACACAAATCCGCCGAATGACCGAATCCCTGAATCAAATGCTTGCCGATATGTGTCAAAATATTCGCCTTGGGGAAATATCTTTCGACAAAACAACGTATTCTCTTGAGGCGATTGAACATATCCCAGCCATCCCTACGGGGGCTTTCGATGACTCGCGAGGCCTCTCTCTTTGGCAGCTTCCCATCCCATCTTTATTGCCGCCAATTGCCGAAAGACCGCGCCGCGAGGCTTTTAAAACAATGGCTCAAAAAGCGATTGAAAAGCGTTCAGAACAATATCAAAACGCTTTTGCATCGTTCTTTAAACATCAGCATGACGTATGGTGTACAGTTGTCCGAGAGTACGGAAACTGCCTTTCACATCTCTAATTTCCATTTCAAACCATGAAACTTCAACACATTCTTTTATTTGCCAGTTTTGCGGCCTTTATCCTGCCTTCCTGCGAAGAAGGTTCCATGTGCAATACCGATAACGATTGCCGCAACATGTGTCTCACTTATGAAAATAATGCCGTGGCATACGCCTGTGTCGACAACCGAGCCTGCAAATGCCTCACTGAAGAAGCCACCATCTGCGAAGGCAATGCCGAAAACGATAAATGCCAGGACATCTGTGACACGTTCTACCCGGGCAAGCGCGGAACATGCATCATGGCCAAATGTGAATGCCAGGATGCCGAAAATTAACGCGTGATTCGGTCTTCCAAAAGGCAAGAATCTCCTGCATCTTTTTTATGCTGCGATTATCGGCCTATTGCCTGACGGCAATACGGCCTTTTGGCCGGCTGCTATGCCTGACGGCATACGCATCCGGCTTTTTGATATGCTGCGATTATCGGCCTATTGACTGACGGCAATACGGCCTTTTGGCCGGCTGCTATGCCTGACGGCATACGCATCCGGCTTCTTTATTGTATGTCTTCGGCTGTTCGCGGTGCCAATACAGACTGATAGGACAAATAATAGACATTGCCTGTAACGGTATAAGGCATCCCCGTAATCATGGTCTGCTGCGTAGAAACCATAAGCCCGGCAATATACAAACTGACATTGCCAGCGGCGGTCAACCAGCCAGCATAATTGGGCTGATAAGAGGTTGGAATAACATTCTGAACCGTCACTAATGCCCCATTATACGGACTTTTGGGACCGTCTTTTGTGATTTGAGCCGCTTTAACTGCCGTGGGCTGAATCACGATATTTTTGGTTTCTAATCTCGTCACGGTCAAATACGAATCATCGGTATCGCTCGTACTTTTGACCATCAGCTGGCAACGGAATTGCCCCACACCGTCCGAAGTAACAGTGACATTGTCGCCGATCTTAAGCCACGAAACACATTTTTGCGATGGACAATAGACAAACATGCCGGCATTTTGACCATCCGCAGAAGCTTCCTGCATAAAAAAGCCTGTTTTATCGGCCAAGATGCCCGTCACAGCACCGGTGATATTCACGCCATAAGGTTTGGCCGTAAAACTGTTATTTGTCTTACAATCCGCATCTACGATATTGTCATAATCGGCATGAATCGCAGCAATCGTCGTATATTTGGGTTCTATTTTCGATCGACATTGTGCGGCATTTTCTTCGGCAATCTGCCAAGCACCGCCCACACAGGATTGCAAGGTCGTGCCGACACATTCGGTCTGATTTTCTTCACATGGTGGTTTAGCGACACAATAATTATCGCCTAAAATATCGCAATGCGGCGTTTCGCCGGTGCAAAGCCGTTCTTCAAACCATTGTCCATTGCGGCAGACCATGACTGCATTCTGCTGGCAGACGATTTCATTCGTACAAACCGAAGGCTCCGGCTTATTTTCCTGCGAATTAGGGTTTAACCATTCGTCGCAAGCACTAAGAACTGAAGCCGCACCCATACAGCTCAAGATAAAAATATATTTTTTCATAAAAATTCAACGACGATGAGTATGACAAAGGCCGCCCGTACAAAGCAGGGCGGCCGGCGGAGCGTATCGGCCTTTTGGCCGATAGCGAAGCCCTAAATATAAAAAATCGTCACGATAGATTCAAATTTCAGCGTTCAACGATGAGGGACATGTCCTCACGAGGGGCTTGTTTGTCGTTGTCCCAATAGGGCGAAAGCTTGCGAAGGTTGGCGACAATACGCGGCATGACTTCGATGACTTTGTCGATGTCGGCTTCGGTCGTCTCGTGGCTGAGGCTGAAGCGAATCGAACCGTGAACGGCTGTAAACGGCACGTGCATGGCTTTGAGCACATGCGACGGATCGAGCGAACCGGAAGTGCAAGCCGAACCGCTGGAAGCACAAATCCCGGCCAAATCGAGCTGATAGAGAATGCCTTCGCCTTCGATATAATGGAATGCTGCATTCGTCGTATTGGGGAGACGCTGCGCCCCACGTCCATTGATGACAACGTAGGGAATCTGGAGCAATCCTTCCTCAAGCCTATCGCGCAAAGCCTCAAGCTTGTGGCTGCTGGCCATTTCACGTTCGGCAATGTCACAGGCTTTGGCCAAGGCCACGATATAAGGCAAATTTTCGGTGCCGCCGCGACGGCCTCGTTCCTGATGACCGCCATAAAGGAAAGGCCGGCAGGCCGCGCCTGTCCGCATATAAAGCGCACCTACGCCTTTGGGCGCATGGAGCTTGTGACCTGAAAAAGATAAGAAATCGACGTTTTTCAAGCTTTCGGCCATATCGAGACGGATTTTGCCGGCAGCCTGTGTCGCATCGGTGTGGAAAAGAATCTTTTTATCCGTGGCTTTCGTAATATTAGCGAGCTTTTCGATGGGGAAAACAACACCCGTCTCATTGTTGGCATACATGATGGATACGAGCAGCGTCTGTCCCGGGCGCAAAGCTTTGACAAAGGCTTTGGTATCGATTTCGCCGCGTTCATTGACGCCGATTTTATCAA
>JAGBXG010000265.1 GCA_017629415.1 Pseudomonadota bacterium
AGGCAATCCCCACGCCGTGTCCGTAAGCATTAGATTTGACAACCGCCGCAATTTCCGCCCCTTGGGCAAGACCGCGTTTCAATGTTGTCATATTGTGCGTTAATGCCGCCGTATCAATCTCACAATAACTGCGGTGCAATCCGATTTCACTCGGTAACATGGTGACCTCCTTGTCACATGGACTCATCCTGAGTTTTTTGCCACATGAATATCACCCTATCCATGTGCAAAATTCTTGTGGGGCTCTGCCCCACACCACGCCAAGGGGCTAAGCCCTTTGGACCCCACAATGGAACTTACGTTTTAAATAACTTGAACCATTCGTAATGACTGCAGTTTTTGCCGTCATTTGGAGGCAAAATAATGAGATGTTTTTATTTCATAAGTTTAGAATATTTTCTAAACAAATCCGTCCCGCATTCGCCGACCATTTGATACACAAGCGTCTCTGTGTTTGTCGTAAAAACACCGACATTTGACATTTGATGAATGGCATTTTTCCAATTGGCTTTTTTGCGCGATGCAATAGCATCAACAGGTACGAAAAACTCCAGTTCTTCTTCTTCGTCTTCTGTAATCATATCAATAATGGTCATTAAAACACAGATATGTGCCTCGACACCGACCACAATCAGACTCTGCGGAATATGCGGACAGACGCGCTCGCAAAAATCGACTTCTCCCATGCATGAAAAACTCATTTTTTCTACGCGGATAGCATCGGCTTCTTTGAGCTTTTCGTCCAAACGCGGCAATGTTCCGCCTAATTTGGCCGGATTCTGCTCGGTATAAAATATCGATGAACCTGTATCTTTAGCCAATTCAATCAATATTTCCGTATTTTTTATCAGCTGTTCACGGACATCATCTTTCAATGTGTTCAGCAACTTTTCCTGCATATCAATAATCAGCAGCGCACAATCATCAAAAACGGGAATCATTCCTCTTCCTTATTATCTTGCGAGCCTTTGCCAGAAGTGCCACACGACACCATGGATTCAGGCGGTTCGATGCGCGGATTTATCCCATTTTACACCGTCTGTACAGTTGCCATTTTCCGCGCTTGTAACCCACTATAGAATTGACGTTTTTTGTGAGTGAGACAGGTACCGGTTACTTGCATTTGGGTGCGCAATAAATCCCATCCCCTAGTCCGCTGATTGACCCAAACACACATGAATGACTTAGTGTTTCCTGCATCATTTCTGCCGATGTAAATGCTATGTAATTATGCGCGTAAAAATGATAAAATGAGAGAGATGAATGCTTTCATGCTGTTGTCTGATAACGCATTGGAATGAGGATCATGATGTTCAATAAAAAATTGCCCAAATTCAGCGCATTGTTATTCATCCTTGCTGCAGTACAGTTTGCAACGGGATGCGACAATTCAGAACCCAATGGTTCAGATGAAAACACAGAAACACCCGGTAACGACAATCCCGGTAACGATAATCCCGGAAACGATGATCCCGGAAACGATGACCCTGGCAATGATGAACCCGGAAACGATGACCCCAGCAATCCCGGTAACAATGATCCCGGTAACGATGATCCCGGTAACGATGATCCCGGTAACGATGATCCCGGTAACGATGATCCCAGCGATCCCGGTAACGAATCCAATAACTGTGAAAACATCGATTTCATGAGTTCTCATGACAACTGCGGCACATGTGGCAACAAATGTGATGATACACAGGGATGCGTTGAAGGGACATGTACTTGCTTAGAAGGCTTGTCTGACTGTGATGACAACGGAACGTGCGAAACTCGCGGGCAATGCATATGCAAACCCGGCGATACTTTTGAATGCTATAACGGTCCCCTGCAAACAAAAGATGTCGGAGAATGCAAATCCGGCAGCGCATCATGTGTCATCATGCCAAATATCGGCGCGACATGGGATTTTTCCCAATGCACAGGCGAAGTGCTGCCCTCCTATCAGTATGTTTGTGATTCCGAACGTCCGGAGCTCGATATGGACTGTAATGGCACTCCCGATGCCATTCAGGATAGTGATGAAGACGGATATGCCATCTGCAACAAAGAAATCACTGCTATTTTAGATTGCTGTGATAACGATCAGAGTTGCGGTGTTTCCAGACCCGATCTCATCAATCCGGGACGTGTCGATTGTTTCGGCAATCATATCGACGACAACTGCAGCGGCACCGTTGATGACAATCCCGATATTGCCTGCGGTTCAGAGTCAACCGAAGTTGAATTGGACTGTAAAATTAAGGACAGAACCTGCAGTGACACAAGTCAATGGACTTATGGCGATGACAAAAACATCTCTGCCGCCGGTGCTTTGGCCTTGGCTAAAGCTTTTGATGCCTGTCTCAATGTTGTGACCGAACAATCCGGCGAACCTGGACTGATTGAATTTTCGATATCCCCGGCCAGCGATTACAATATTGGCATTGATCCGCGCCAGTTCAACATCAAAGACGGCATGTACGATGCGCTTGGCAATAAACTCATCGCGCCTCGTGTGGGCGACTCATTCGTCATTCTTTCTTCAGGCATTGCCGGAGATGCCTACACAGAACTGGCCACTCACGGCATGGACGATATGAAACTGTCACTTGGCGGTTCCATCCCTGAACCTTATCGTACAGCCCACAAAAATCAGCTCCAAACTCATCCCGCCTGTGCCTCCGGCGGTGCCGACATCTATGACACAGTTCGCTTGCATCTGAAAATGCGCGCACCACAAAATGCCAAAGGTATCAGTTTCGACTTCCGCTTTTTCTCGCGCGAATATCCTTACTATGTCTGCTCCAAATACAATGACTTTTTCCTGGCCCTCCTGACAGACAGTCAGGGCAATGCTATCGTCACCGATGATCCTCAAAAAGCCGACGGCAATATTTCATTCGACCGCGATAACAATCCCATTTCTGTCAATAACGCCTTCTTTACGACATGTGCACCTGCGCCTTGCTCCGGAAACTTCGCAAAGCCCATGGCCGATCACTGTCCTGCCATGCTCTCGTGCGATGCCGCAACCGGCACATGCGGCGGAAATCTCTGCACCGACGGTAAAGACGAACTCGCGGCATACTATCCTCAATTCTATTCGTCTGCCGAAGACGATCCCCAGGTCAAACGCGGCGGCGGAACCGCTTGGTTAACAACGAAAGCCCCTGTCACTCCGGGCGAAATTTTCAATCTCGATTTCTATATCTGGGATACCGGCGACTTGCGTTTTGACTCCTCTGTTATCCTCGACAATTTCCAATGGAACTGCGAAACAACAACAAACACCACCGATTTCGCAGAACCCGTTGAATCCGTGAATTAAGCTTTATTCATCATTGAATCATGACGTGATATGCATATCAAAGCAATTTTGAGCCTCTTAGCAGGCGCTTGGGTTTGTTTTTTTGCGACAGTTACAGAGGCTGCGCCTGTACTTTTAACCATCAGCATATCTGAAAATGGACAGACAACAGGCTGGTGGCCAAATCAGCCGGGTTTAGATAAAGCCTGGGTGGAAGATTTATCGCGGCATGGCGTTCAGGTTTTAAATCCAGCAGCAATGAGCAATATGCCGCGCTTGAGCCCCATCGTTTATGGTCAAAAACCTTTGTCAGATACCAATGCCCGGACAATGGCCTCGCTTTTTGGCGCTCAAAATGTCTTAAACGGCAATGTGATTTGGCAATGTCAGGCCAACGAAACATCTGCAAGCAAAGCTGATGCCGTACATTGCACAGGAAATGCCAGTTTGACCCTGCTTTATGGCCATCAGGAAAGTGCGCCAATGCAATTTACCGCTTCAGCTTATGGTCAAGATTTTGAAACAGCAAAGGCAGCTGTAAGGTCTAGAATCACAGCTGATATCGCTCTCCCTGTCATGGCACATACCGCCACAAAAGGCGACATTCCTAAATATATCGATAAACCTGTCATGCTTTTTGATCCCTTGCCCGATGCCGATACCTTGGTAGCCCTGCGAAAACAGCTCAAACGCGTACCCGGTGTCACCGATGTCGCAGAAAGATGGGTCTCCAATGGCATGCTGGCTTTAGAGATAAACCCTGATACACCAACCCTGTCTCTGGAAGATTTTTCTGTCATAATTCAAGGGTTTATGGGACAACCTGCAGAAAATTTCATCATTCGCGAAACACAAAAAACAGAAGCAGGCGCTATCTTCGAAGTCGTCAAATATTGATGCATGCATTATTGTGGGGTGCTACCCCACACCCCCATGATTGTGGGGCTCAGTCCCACACCACGCCAAGAGGCTCAAGCCCCTTGGAACCCACAAATTGAGGGCATGTTTGTGAGTTAGGCCCCCAAGCCCCCACAATAGAGAGGCTATAATATGGCAAATGATGGATCTGGCGTTTACACGAGCAATTTTACAAACGGCAACCGCCAGTTTGAAGTTGGATATGCTCAAGGCAAACTCAATGGAGTAATGCGGCGTTGGGCACAAAATGGTCAGCTGATTTTAGAATGCTTTTATGCCGATGATGTCAAAGAAGGCCGACAAAAACGATGGCATGATAACGGAATCTTGGCAGAAGATGCCTTCTATATTGACGACAAACTTGAAGGCGAGTTTTTGCAATATGATACGAAAGGCAACCTGATCTTGAGAGCCAAGTTTAAGGAAGGACAAATGGTGAAGGATAGTGCCAAAACAGAATAAATGCATGGTTTGGTGAAATGTTCCAGATAGCATAAAAAAAATGCGTATCGGCGAAGCCGATAGCATGACAAAAAATGCGTATCGGCGAAGCCGATAGCATGACAAAAATGCGTATCGGCGAAGCCGATAGCATGACAAAAATGCGTATCGGCGAAGCCGATAGCATGACAAAAAAAATCTATAAAAACAAGTGGTTAGACATAAAAACATGACAATTCAGATTCTTTTTGAAGACGATCATTTTTTAGCGGCAGTAAAGCCGGTGGGTGTGGCGACGCATGCTACGGATTCAGCGCATCCGGGCTTTGTGGAAGCATTGGAATCGCAGACCGGGCTCAAGCTGGGGGTACATCAACGTTTGGATGCAGGAACAAGCGGCGTTTTGGTGTTTTCGAAATCGGCACAAGGCGCGCAAAGGCTGGGTAAAGCGTTTGAATTACGTAATGTTAAAAAAACATACCGTGCCCTAGTTTGTGGAATTCCAGAAGAAAACGAAGGGGAGTGGTCGCATAAACTTTTACACCGAAACGGCAAAACGGAAGAAAATGCGGCAGGGAAATTTGCCAAATCGCGTTATCGTGTGGTGCGTACGGTTGGACCTTTTGCACTTTTAGAATTGGATTTGATGACGGGCTTGACGCACCAGCTTCGCGTACAATGTGCGCTGGCCGGATTTCCGATTTTGGGAGATGCGCTTTATGGCGGCGGAGATTTGGCACCGCGTTTGATGCTGCATGCAACTCGGCTGAGGATCATGTCGGAGCCGAATTTGCCGACATTTCATGCGCCGCTGCCTCGCGAATTGGATCGCCCGAACTTGGAATTTATCTTGGGCATTTTGTTTGAATCGGCTGGTCGAATGAGATTTGCCGATGAAGAGGCCGTGCGTCTGTTGGTGCCACAACATAGCGGCTTGCCCGAGGTCATTGTTGAAAAATTGGGACCGAATTTGCTCGTCCGGCACCTGGAACCCATGACAAAAACGCTCTGGGATGAAGCATCGATGCGCAAGCTTTTTGAAGTCGGAATGCGTTCGGCCTGCTGCTCGGACTGCTGTTACCGTGTGCATGAAGCTCCGGTGAAAAAGCATGCATGTGCGACGTTAATGCGAAGTTTTTCAGACACTCCCGAGCCGTTTGAAGCCGTTGAAAATGGTGTGCGTTATCACTTTGATTTGGCGGGCAACGCGAGCGGTTTATATTTGGATCAGCGCGACAATCGGGCATGGCTGCGTGAGCATGCACACGGACGCGTGTTAAATTTGTTCGCCTATACTTGTGCGTTTTCGGTATGTGCGGCCCTCAATGATGCGGTGACAGATACAACAAGTGTAGATGCCGCACCGGCAGCATTACGGCGTGGACGCGCCAATTTTGAACTGAATGGAGTGTCTTGCGATGGACATCGTTTTGTCAATGAAGATGCGCTGAAATATTTGGCACGTTGCGCACAGAATGGCACTCAATTCGACACCGTCGTTTGCGATCCGCCAAGTTTTGGACGCTTTGGCAAGATTGTCTTTAGTCTTGAAGACGATTTGGAAAACCTGATGACAGCTTGCCTGCGTGTGGCAGCACCGGGAGCTACCGTGCTTTTTTCTATCAATCATCGAAAAATTCGGCTTTCAAGACTGAAAAGCGCATTAAAAGATGCCTGCAAAGCATGCCGAATCCCGATGCCAAACGCTGAAATCTTTGTCAATGACGATGCACTCGGGCCGTTAGGCGTCGGCACCGATTTGAAAACCATTCGATTTTAGTTTTTTTAGTGGGGCAATGCCCCCATTTTGAGTGGCTCCGCCCCCACGCCAAGGGGCACATTGTACGCAAAGGTCTTTTGGGGCTCCGTCCCAAACCACGCCAAGGGGCAAAGCCCCTTGAAACCCACAATATGGAGCGTTTATTGCGGGTAGACGAGTAATGGTTACTTGCGTTTTGAGGGGCAAAATGGAACCCTGTATCCCATTCCAAATCCTGCAATATCCCACTTCGTAAGTGATTTGCGACCTTGCTTACACCGTACGCCAAGGGGCTGAGCCCCTTGAACCCCACAATATGGAGCGTTTATTGTGGGTTATAACCCAAGTTAAAAAGCTTAAATGATACGATTATGTCTGTGAGAGAGTTTGTTGTACTAGGTACTGCGGCGCAAGTCCCCACGCGAGACCGCAATCATAATGGTTATTTTCTTCGATGGGATGCAGAAGGCATTTTGTTTGATCCCGGTGAAGGCACACAACGTCAAATGACGTATGCAGATATCGCTGCATCTTCGATTACACATATTGCTTTGACGCATTTTCATGGGGATCATTGCCTTGGACTGCCTGGCGTGATTCAACGGTTGAGCCTGGACAAAACCTTGCATGCCGTCAATGTTTGGTATCCGGCATCCGGTGAAGCTTTTTATCAGGCTATGACACACGCTTCGCTGTTTCAGCAGAATGTACCTCTGGAACCGCATGGCATCCGTGAACCCGGTGTTATCTTTGAAAATGATGCGATTCGAATTTCAACGCTGCGCCTCGACCATCGCACAGATTGCTGGGGGTACCGCATTGAAGAGCTCGAATCGCGTACGATATGTATGGAAGCCTTGGCTGAATTTGGTATCAGCGGTCCGCGCGTAGGCTTGCTGAAACGCCAAGGTGAGCTAAACTCGAGGATGGCAGAACCGTGTATTTAGATGATGTCAGCGTTTTGCGTCCTGGACAGTCTTTTGCTTTTGTGATGGACACACGAATCTGTGAAAATGCCATCAAACTGGCCAAAGGCGTCGATATTCTCGTGACAGAAGCGACCTATATGGATGCCGAAGCCAAGCAAGCACATGAATATATGCATCTGACTTCACGTCAGGCGGCCACCATTGCCGCAGAAGCCGGCGTGGGCAAACTGGTATTGACGCACTTCTCGCAACGATACATGGGAGTCGGCGATTTGCTGCGTCAGGCACGCGAAGTTTTTCCCAATACAAGCGCGGCTCGCGATTTGGATAGATTTGAATTTCCAAAGCGCGTCAGATTTAAAGGCTGAAATCGCGAACTTACAAAAAACATACCATTCCATTGTAAGTTCCAAGGGGCTGAGCCCCTTGGCGGTTGGGCCGAAACCCCACAAAAACGCGGTGTACCCCGTGCCTGGCGAAGTCCGGAGCAAAGCCCGGCAAGATTCCAAAGAAAAACACCTTTCATAGCTCCCCACAAATATAGATAAAACAATAGGAGATTTAGGATCATGTGGCGACATCGTTTATGGGTTTTATCGTTGTGTGTCCTGGGACTTGCTGGCTGCGGCGAAGAAAAGCCAGAATCTGGAAGTGAAAATAGTGGCGATGAACAAGTGATCTGCGGCGATGGCATCGTCCAAACGCCTGAAGGCTGTGATGACGGCAATACCGATGCAGGCGACGGTTGTTCTGCAGACTGCGGTACTGTGGAGTCAGGATTTGAATGCCTCGTGCCTGGATCGGCTTGTACCTCCATCCATGACGAAACGCCTGAGCCTCAGCCTGAGCCTGAAAATGTATGTGGTGATAGCCATCTAGATCCTGATGAAACTTGCGATGACGGCAATACCGTTGACGGCGATGGATGTTCTGCAGACTGCAGCACGATTGAGTCAGGTTTTATCTGTCCAACCCCAGGAACGGCTTGCGAACCTGAGATTTTATGCGGCAATGGCAAATTAGATGCGGATGAAGTTTGTGACGACGGCAATACCGATGCAGAGGACGGATGTTCCGAAGCTTGCGACAAGATAGAAACTGGTTATCGTTGTGATAGAGTCGGTCAATTGTGCGTTTTATTGAGCTGCGGTGACGGTGTCATCGATGATGGAGAACTTTGTGATTCAGGCAAGCTGAATATGCCCTATTGGCCTTATGATGGCGGCTGTTCTCCCGAGTGTCGTCCGGCACATTATTGCGGCGATGGCCTGTTGGATGCTATCGATCGCGAAAATGGTGAAGAATGCGATGCAGGCAAAGATACATCCGATATATATGAAGGGTGTAACCTGCAATGCAAACGCGTAAATTATTGTGGGGATGGCCAAAAAACGCATGAAGAGACTTGTGATGATGCCAATACGGCTGCCGGCGATGGCTGCTCAGAAACTTGCCAGATGGAACCTGGATTCTCGTGTGTCATCAAAGACGGCAAGAGCATTTGCACAGAAATTTTATGCGGCAATGGCAAATTAGATGAAGATGAACAATGCGATGACGGCCAGCGTGAAGCTGGAGACGGGTGTTCAGCCATCTGTTTGCAGGAAAAAGGCTGGCTTTGTACCTCTGAAACGGGTCAGAAGTCAGTTTGTACAAAAACTTGCGGCAATGGTGTACTCGACAGCAAAAGCGGTGAAGGATGTGATGACGGCAACTTAAATGACGGTGATGGCTGTTCGTCACAATGCATCGTTGAACAAGGTTATGCCTGTCCGGATGCAGGTCAGCCATGTTTGGCCAGAGCTTGCGGGGATGGGATTCAAGCCGCCTATGAGCAATGTGATGACGGAAATATGACTGACAACGATGGCTGCAGCTCTCGATGTCGGATTGAAACAGGTTATTTGTGTTCAACCCCAGGGAAAGCTTGCGCATCTGGGTATTGCGGTGACGGCAAAGTTCAGTTTGGAGAACAATGTGATGACGGCAATGCCGAAACAGCCGGTTGTTCTGAAACTTGTATGATTGAACCTGGATTTGCCTGCAAAGCTGAAGGCGGTGAATGCATGGCCATGGTTTGCGGCGATGGCTCCATTCAGGTTTCAGCGGGTTATACAGGATATGAACAATGTGATGACGGCAATACCGATGCTGGCGACGGCTGTTCGGAGCTGTGTCTTATTGAAACCGGCTATCACTGCGACAGTTATGGACTGAATTGTGTGATGGGCACTTGCGGTGATGGACATCTCGATATAGGAGAACCATGTGATGACGGCAATACATTGCCGAATGACGGCTGTTCGCCGCTTTGCCATAAAGAAGCCATCTTTGAATGCGACCATGGCACCTGCAAACCCGTTTGCGGCGATGGCGTAACCATGTGGATGCTGGAGGGCAGTCTTGCCGAAGAATGTGATGATGGCAATTTGACAGCCGGTGACGGCTGTTCGCCAGATTGCCGCATCGAAACAGGATTTACATGCACAGACTTTAAAGTCGCCGAACCGCCGGCCTTTATTCAGCTTCCGGTTACTTACCGCGATTTTAGAAGTTATTTTGAATCCGGTACTGGAGATGGTTACATCACAAGCGAAATCGATCAAAAATATTCGACCGAAGCCTTTCAAGCTGGCTATGGACATCCGGATTTCCATAACTATGGCGGCTGCCACAAAACCGGCTATGCAAAAGAATATTTAGATGCCGAGGGCAAACCAGAGCTGACTCAAAACGGTTTTGCCAACTGTTTTGCCGGTCAAAATGCCTTTAAAATGTGGTACCGCGACACACCAAATATCAACCGTCCGGTTCATCATCAGCTGTATTTGTGGCTGAAAGATAAGACAACGAAAGAATATTATTTTACGAGCGACAATCATACGACAAATGGTGCACCCAATGTCGATGCAAGCGGCAACAAATTGGAAAATGGCTATTTCAACCCCATTAACCAGGTGGGTTATGGCGTCACGCCGGGATATACGAGAAATTATAGTTTCACCAGCGAAGTCAGAACCTATTTCCAATATCAAGGCGGCGAAAAATTGACATTTTCCGGGGATGACGATTTGTGGGTTTATCTCAATGGCCGTCTTTTTGTCGATTTAGGTGGTTTGCATACCCCTTTGACAGGCACAAACACCCTTGCTGCCGACACATACACGGGAACAGACAGCAACGGTAATACCATCACAATGAAATATGATCCCAAATATGAGGTTTATGAAGGCGGTATTTATGAAATTTCGCTGTTCCATGCCGAACGTCGTGCCACAGGTTCGAATTTCAGCCTGACCTTAAAGGGATTTTTAAACACGGGGAAGGCAATTTGTGCGGCACAATGTGGCGATGGCATCATCCGTGGTGATGAAGAATGCGATTATGCCGGCGCAGATCAGAATGATCCCGAACAGAACAAGCTGCATGGTTGTGTTCTTTGCAAACTTCAATCGTTCTGCGGCAATGGCAAGATTGAAGCCGGTGAACAATGTGATACCCAAGATGCCTGGTGCGATCCCGTATCCTGCCGTCTCATTCCCGACACTTGCGGCAATGGCGTACTGGACGAACACGAGGCTTGTGATTACATGGCTCCGCCTGTCGCTGGTGTTGTTTGTCTGGATACATGCCAAAAATCGGGATGCGGCGATGGTGTATTAGACGAAAATAACGGCGAAGAATGCGACGATGACAACACATCCAACGATGATATGTGTACAACACTTTGCAAACGACCGTTCTGTGGGGACGGCATCACGACGCCCTCTTTGGGTGAAGTTTGTGACGACGGCATCAATGACGGCGCTTATGCGCATTGCGGTTTAGGGTGTACATACCAAGCCCCGAACTGCGGTGATGGTATTGTCGATACGGCTTATGAACAATGCGATGACGGCACAAACAACGGCGCTTACGGCACGTGCAATCCCGATTGTACACTTGGCATTCGATGCGGCGACGGCGTTGTACAGCCGGAATTTGAGCAATGCGATAACGGTGAACAGCAGTCCAGCAGCTGCAGCAGCCATTGCATGTTCCCCGTTAATTAATTTTTTAAAGTTCTTGAGCCAGCTATTTCGCTGGCGCTCAATACGCTGCGCTTGCCGGCGCTATGCCCTTAAGGGGCATACGCGCCTTTATCGCTCGGCTATGTGCGTTTGCACATACGCCGAGCTTTTTTGATCATCAGCATGCCGGCAGAATAAAAACGCGAAGCGTATTGGAACGCATGAAGCCTCAAAAAGAGGCGAATGCGTTCCAATAGCGAAGCGTGGTGCGGCGTATGTAATAGCCGCACATCCTTTAAAAAAATTTAAGCCACAAAACGGCGGCGTAATGGCAACCAGGCCAATCCGATGCCTGCAAAAAGCATCCACCATGCGTTCATACCGGAGCGCGGCGACATGGCACAGGCACCGCCTTGGAGATTGCCATTTTCATCCGTCGAAAGCGGTTCAGAGAGGTGAACATCGACATCGTATGAAACGGGCACGCCATTGACTTCGGTGGTTGCAGTGATGACATAATCGCCGGCAGGAATCGTCATCGCGCCATCGACCAGCGTACACGACCACTGACCTGCAGTATCGGCAATGGATTCGCAGGATGCGGCGATTTCGGTACCATCGGCCGCGCGCATCACGACATTGACATTGGATTCGGGTTCAGATTCGCCGGAGACTTCAAGCGTATCTGTGGCACTGACTGTTGCACCGGCAGGCGGTGAACTGACGCGCATTTTGGAAGACGGGGCAGGTGCTGCAACGGCTTCGATCAGGATATCGCGCGCCACACTCAGGCCTTCATCATCCGTCATGAGCAAATGCATGCTGAAAATGCCGGGTTCATCCGGTGCATAAAGTTCGATGGAAGATGTGGATGTGCTGTCCACGAGATCCCATGCCACATCACTCGACCACCAACTCATCCAAATATCGCCGCCGTCGGTATCGTACGACTGCGAAGCATCAATGATAAGGCTGGAGCCAACCACGACTTGTTCGGGATAATCGGCCAAAACAATCACCGGCAGGCCGTTTTCCGGCAAAGTGCATGCGCCATCCAGACAAGCCCCCTGATAACAATCTGCATCTGAAGTACA